>JAITAM010000183.1 GCA_031284085.1 Spirochaetaceae bacterium | reverse complement strand
GGTGTGAGTTTCTTTCTTGTCTTCCGCTTCTGCATCACCTTCTATCTGATGCTTAAGATTCTCTATCCGTTCACTCAGTATGTCTTCTACCCGTTCCTTGAAATCGCCTAAAGAGTCTTCAATGACGGAATCTATTGCATCTTTGCTGTCAAGCTGGATTTCTTCCAGTTCCTTGCTCCGCTTCTCTAGAGTTTTAATATCGGAGGTACGCAATTCCTTAAGGTTCTCCTTAAGCTCTTCAATCAATTCTTTGTGGTAGTTTTCAGTATTGACTATCTGCTGTTTCAGATAATCATCCCGTATGGCGAGGAACAGCTCTTTCATCTTATCGGGATCGAGTTCAAAGAGGAAACGATTAACTACCGAGAAGATATAATACGTGAGACCTAAATCAGTACGGCCTCGCGGACAATAGTGTGATGCCATACATAGATAACGGGGTAAACATGGCATTTTGCTTTAGTCAGCTGCTCTTTTTTTACTCCTTTTTTTCTTGAGGCTAGGTCTGACCTGATTTCCGGCTTTGTCGGAGAGTTCTGTTCTGGACAAACACCCAGTCGCACAAGGTCTGACCTGATTTCCGGCTCTGTCGGAGAGTTCTGTTCTGAACAAACATCCAGCAGCACAAGGTCTGACCTGATTCCAGACCGGAGTTCGGGACTAAAAGACCGGTCTTTCTTCAAGCTGCTGAACTGCTTCTATCAGGCAAAAAGCCGTGCGCCGTTTTTGATACCAATGCCGAAGCGTTGAAACAGGCTGGCCTGTGAAACAAAGCTGGCGGGTTGACTTTGAAGGGTATCGTTTACTATAGTTGACTTAAATAAAAATAATTAAGGATAGTATTGAAAACTCAATTCTTTAAGAACTGCTGTTTCAATACACGATAAACCGCATCCTATCTTATTGAACCGACTTGGAAACTAGAGGCAGTACCGTAAATTACGGGCATCCACAGTTTAGCGTTGTTCATCTACTATCGTACCGATAAAAGATGGCGAGGACTTCCCTGCTCTTTTTTAGGTCTGGGAAATATCAAAACTATTTTTCTACAAGGAGTCTTTCTATGACACACCACGAGAAGCATGACCACCATGTCTTAAGCGAAAAAGAAACCGAAGAGCTTATTGCACAGTTTGACCGAGAGTCGAATGTGCGAAGATTTACAGGCGTCCGCGACCTTATTATTAAATGCCTGCTGCTCCTCTTTACAGCTTATGTTTTATGGGTAACTCTTTTTATAAGCCTGCCGGAACAGGTGCGCAGAAGCGCCTTCTTGGGCATACTGATTTTCCTTGGATATATACTGTACCCAATCCATCGCGGCGGGACCAAACGTGTAAACTACATCCCGTGGTACGATTTGCTGCTGGGAACTATCGGGACGCTGGCTTTCTTTTACTATGTCGTGAACTTTAAGGTTATCGTTGCCCGTGCGGTTATGCTTCAAGGCATTGATATTGTTGTAGGCGTCATCGGTATCATTATTCTGGCGGAGTTGTGCCGCCGAGTTGTGGGTATGCCCATTCTTGTTGTTGCAACCGGCTTTATTATCTATGCCTTTGCCGCAGGCTTTTCGATCCGGCGGGTCGTGCACCAACTCTTTTATACCACAGACGGCATCATCGGCACGCCAATCGGCGTTTGCTCCACGTTCATAGTACTGTTTATCTTCCTTGCATCGTTTCTGGAAAAGTCGGGCATAGCTTCTTTTTTCATAGACCTCGCCAATTCAGTTGCCGGCTTCGCTTCAGGAGGTCCCGCCAAAGTTGCGGTTATCGCAAGCGCTTTGGAAGGAATGTATTCAGGCAGTTCTGTGGCAAACACCGTTGGGAGCGGAAGTGTTACCATACCGGTTATGAAAAAGGTTGGGTATAAACCGGAATTCGCAGCCGCAGTCGAGGCATCCGCTTCAACCGGCGGCCAGATCATGCCGCCGATTATGGGAGCGGCAGCCTTTCTCATGGCCGAATTAACCGGTATTCCCTATTCTATCATCGCTGTTTCAGCCATCTTGCCGGCTGTGCTTTACTTTACCGGCATCTTTCTCATGATTCACTTTGAGGCAAAAAAGCTAGGCTTAAAAGGGCTGCCTAAAGAATCAATTCCTCATTTCGGCAGGCTGCTTTTAACGAAAGGCTATCTGTTCCTGCCGGTAATTGTACTGGTAACTTTTATGAGCTTGGGCTTTACCCCAGCTTATGCCGCCTGTTTTGCAATTCTCACGGCAATAATCGTCAGTATGTTCCGCAAAGAAACACGTTTCACTCTTCAATCGTTTATCGAAGCTTTAGCCGGCGGCTCACGCAACACTATAGGCGTTGCGCTGGCTTGTGCGATGGCGGGCATCGTGGTGGGAATCGTGTCCCTCACAGGTCTTGGACAAACCCTAATCGGTATGCTCACTCATGTTGTCAACATACCGCTATTTACGATAACGCACACCAACCTTTTTGTTGCACTGGTAATAACGATGATTTCATGCCTCATACTCGGAATGGGTATACCCACGACTGCAAACTACATCATCATGGCAACCATTACAGCCCCCATGGTCATTCGTGCGGGGCAGGAGGCCGGCGTAACCGTACCGCTTTTGGCGGCGCACATGTTTGTATTTTACTTTGGTATTGTTGCAGACATTACCCCGCCGGTTGCATTAGCCGCGTATGCAGGCGCCGCTATTGCCAAATCAAACCCTATAAAGACCGGTGTAACCGCCACGCGGCTGGCTATTACCGCATTTCTTATCCCTTACATTTTTGTTTTCAGCCCATCGATGCTGCTCATTGATACAAGTCCGCTTCAAGTCATCCAGATTGTTATTACTTCATGTATAGGGATGTTCGGGCTGTCTGCTGGTTTGGAAGGTTATATGTTCAAGAAAGTGCCGCTTCTTGAACGAGTTATGGCAATTTCAGGCGGTTTCCTTTTGATTTATCCGGGACTTATTACTGATCTGCTTGGTTTCACCTTAATTGCCGGTGTTATTGTATTACAGATATTAACGATAAAGAGAAAACACAAGCAATCCTCCTTGCTCTAGCAGCCGCAGGCTGAGGCACGCACCTGTTTGAGGTTAGAGGTCTCAGCCACAGGCTGTCTCACGCCAGCGTGTTCCTAAGGTTCTTGTATCGGGAGAGGCGTACGGCTTTCTGCCTGATAGAAGAGGACTCTTGCAAACTTTCGTTTTATGAATTATTGATTATATTGTCGTATTTTTTGTTTTCTTCTTCCAAAAGCTTTACTTGATTTTTTTGTTTTTCTATCTCCAATTCCGAGAGTTTCTCTTGGTGTTTTATTCTTGCATTTTCCGCTAAGAGTTTTACGATTTTATAAACGGAAAACATTATTATAGCCGGCACACCCACAAGCATTGCCAGAACGATTAAGGAACTACTCCAGTCCATTACTTTACTCCTTTATTGATTATATCGCCGTGTTTTTTATTTTCTTTCTCTAAAAGCTTTATTTGACTTTTTTGTTTTTTTATTTCCAGTTTCAAGAGTTTTATTTGGTATTTTATTTTTCCGTTTTCTGCTAAGAGTTTTACGATTTTATAAACGAAAAACATTATTACAGCCGGTGCGCCCAGAAGCGCTACCAGAACGGTTATACCGACGGGTATATCCATGTATCTTACTCCTTTGCAGGTCTATTTTCCTGAACATAGTATCACGCTCTTTTGAGAGCTGTCAATGTAAGTGTCCTGAGTGAGCTGCCCAAAAGCTTAAGCGGTGGAAGGTCTCACTTCAACCTAGAGTGAGACCTTCCACCGCTTAGGCCGTGCCTGAGAAACAGCCTACAGCCGCGGGCAGGCAGAAAGCCGTACTTCTGCTCTTGATACAACAACCTTAGAAACAGCCTGCGGCTGTGAAAAAAACTAGCTTTTTTATGTGAGCAAATTGACATCTGTAAAACAAATGATGTATACTCTTCCCATGAACAGCTTAACTGCAAAAATGCACGGCTTTATTTATCCTGAGAATCCTAGAAACAAGGCGCCTCGTATGTTCTCTATGTCTTATATTTTCTTTGTTGCTTGCCCCCTCCCCCCCTGCCAATTGATTTACTAACTACTTTACCTTATATAACTTATCTCTCAATTCACAGAGCCTCAGACCTTGTCTCTTTCGCTTTATCTACCATTATTCTTTACTTATGCGGCTTGGCATCTGGCTCGCGGGGAACGGCCCGCAACTC
>JAITAM010000145.1 GCA_031284085.1 Spirochaetaceae bacterium | reverse complement strand
CGGTTCACGAGGAGGCGCAAGGAAAAGATTGTGTTTGATGCAGAGAATGGAGGGATGAGTGCATGGGTCTGCTGCCGCTACGAGAACCAGAAAGGCGAAGTTGGGCAGTGGGGACCGGTAGTTTCCGCAATTATCCCATAACTGCGGTAGTAACAGCAAAGAGAGGGTGAAGCGGGAACGTTGTTTCGGTCCCGCTTCTGTAAAAGAAGGTGTTTTTCCGCGTATGCGGTGAACATAAATTATTTTTTGGCGGCGGGAATAGACCGTGTGCGTGGAAACACGCAAAGGAGTTTTTCAAATGACTAAAGGTGATAATTATGACGGTTCCGAGAAATATTCGGAAATAGCTAAAGAAACTATCAAAAAGCTGAAAGATGTTATTTTTAAGGTAATTGATGACGTAAAAGCCGTTACCACTGAGGAAGAACTTTCTTATGAGGAGGCGATGCGGTTTTTTGTCAAGTATAAAAATACCAATAAAGCAATCGTCAAGGGAGTAATGTTGAGGGAAACTGTTGGTGGAGGACGTATTTCATTTACTCAGGCATTTTTGGATAAAAATAACCAAGTCATATGTACTGAAACAGGAGATCCTATAGGACGAAAACTGACCGTAGTCTCTCTTGACAGTGAGTTAATGAAGACTTTCAAGAATTCAGATCTGGTTATTGTTAATTAAAAGGAGATATACCATGACAATAGTTCTGGGGATTATTATTGGAACAATAGTTGCCTTTTTTGCCGGGTTATTGGTTTATAGTGCCAAAAAGAAAAAAAGCAATAAAGAATTAAAAGATTCCAGTTTCCCTAGTGAGCCATCGCATCCCGCAGCCTCCTCATTAAAGAGGATAGGCAATCTGATACGAGGCACGATAAAGGAATTAACAGTCGTCAAAAGCTTATCTTATGAAGAAGCAATGAGGTTTTTCATAGATCACAAAAAAGACAACATGACTATCAAAAAAGGTGCAATGCTGCGGGAAGATACAGACGGTAGTGATGTGTTTTTTACACAGGTATTTCTTGACAAGGATAATAATATCGTCCGTGATGCTGGCGGTATGCCATTAGGAAGAAAGTTAAAGGTCGTACAGTTAGACGAAGAACTTCTTAAAGTATTTAAGAGGGAAGATTTGGTTATAGTGGAATAGGAGGCTAATATGTTACCACTTATCGCCTTAATACTGGCAGTTGCAGGGGGATTAATAGCGATTACCATCGCATTGCTCAGTTGGGATAAAATTATTGGATGGTTCAGAGCAAGGCAGAATTTAAAGCAGAAGGATAAAGACAATATTGCCTTCACTTTGCAGCAAAAACTTAAGGATGGAAAGTACGAGACTGTACAGGGTATATTTAATGATTCATCAGGAGAATTGCTTGACGGAGAGAAAACTATTGCCAAAGACATCGATGAAAAAGTAGCTAAGGTTCACAGCAAGGAAGAACTTGTTGTGTATAACTAAGGGCTATGAGGTTTTCAAATTGAAAACCTCATAAGTATTTATTTTTGATTAAGGAGTAAATTATGGGTTGGTTAGAAATTTTAGGTATGGTGATACTTGGTGCCACCGCAGTCGCAGCTGTTATTTCTCTGGCATTAGTAACATATGATACTATCAAAGAATGGGTAAACGAGAAAAAAAACAAGCATCCCGATGCCCGGACTGTAGAAGTAATCAAAGAAAAGCTTTCCAATGGAAAGTATGTTGTTATTTGTGGAGTTTTTGGTGCTCAGGGAAAACAACTTGAGACACAGAAATGGGAAGCAAAAGAACTTGATTCGAAACTGAAAGAGAAATTCGGGCAGAAGAATAAAATAGTTCTGGATTTAAATGAGGTATAATAATATGGAACTCACTATCGGCAACCTCCCCGATTTGTCAGAAGAGGTGGATAAAGGAATATTACGTTCGCGGATTCTCAATGCGGTTAATGATATGCTTTCTGAACGGTATGGCATAAAAAAGCCTTGTAGCAACATAATCGGGAAGGAAATTTCTAAAAACGAACCTGTTCAAAAAGATGATGACGCGGAAACCGAGTCTAAAATCCTTATTCCCGTGCAAGAGCCGAAATATTTTTTTGACCAAATCGTTCTTGAAGACAAGATTTTTGAGGAGTTACAGTACGCCGTTAAATTTGAAACCGTCCAGGAAAAGGTGTATACCGAATGGGGACTACAAGCGATTGAGCCGTCCCCTAAATTAGCATTGAACTTTCACGGCGATTCCGGTACGGGAAAAACCATGGCAGCCCATGCACTTGCCCATGTTATGGGCAAGAAAATTATACCTGCCAGTTATGCGGAAATTGAAAGCAAATACCACGGCGACGGGCCAAAAAATGTCAAGAAGATTTTCCAGTTTGCCACAGAGAATAATGCAGTCCTTTTTATTGATGAGGCGGATAGTCTTCTTTCAAAGCGTCTTACGAATGTTACTCAAGGCTCTGAACAGGCTATTAACTCAATGCGGAGTCAACTGCTTATTGAAATTGAAAATTTTACCGGCATTGTGATCTTTGCGACAAATTTGGCGGTAAATTATGACAGCGCTTTTATCACCCGTATTAAAAGCATTCATTTTAAGAAACCTGACGGCGCACAACGAAAAAAACTCTGGGAAAAAATGCTGCTTCCTTCTTTACCGCTTGCCTCTGACATTAATACCGATGAACTTGCCGGTATTGAAGATGCGTGCGGACGCGACATTAAGAATGCGATGGTTAAAGCGGCAATCAAGACCGCCATTAACGGTGCGGCCCAAATTACCCAGCAGGATTTGTCTGATGCGATTAACGAGATTATCACGTCCAATAAGGAAGTTAAAGAAGGAGGAACATCAAAGCTTTCAGATAATGAAAAAATACAGATAGGGCGTCAGATCAGGCAAAAGCTCCGTAAAGGGACATATCGGCGGGTACGCCAGTAGTCATTATTGATTTTTTGATAATGAAGATAAATTTGGACGGTACTTTCCGGGTTATATTGCTTTGTTAAAGCAAATAGATGATATACAGCATGAATGGCAGGAGAAAGAAAAACTGCATAAGCAATTTCAAAAGTGGCGTGAACAAGGCGAATCTATTGAGGCAGAGTTTCAAAAGATTTCAAAGTAACGGTGGAAGAGATAAAAAGTATTAGTTCAAATCATTGTTTTACATAGCAACAGGCGGTACTGCACTTTATGCAAGCAGTACCGCCCTCTTATTGAGAGACAAAATCTGATACAGCATTTTTTATTTTCGCGCTGCCGCCTGCTCCGCACTGTCTGACTGTTCCGCTCTGCGGTTGCCGCGACCACTGCCGCTTCCCGAAGACCGGTGCAAGCCGTTTTATGTTCAGGTTTCTTGGGGTATTTGTATCACTTGAGGGGAGTTACCCGGTAGTTCCATCTGGTTTACAATGCTGTCGTCATCCAACCGGCGCACCATGATAACTGCACCCGATCCCTTGCTTTCGTAGACGGCAAAGGTTGGGACTGCCTTTTCGTTCCTATTTCCTGTTCTCGGTAGCGATATGGAACCCGGATTACAATAGATAATCTCCAATTTCTTTTCGAGCCGCGGGATATGAGTATGCCCGGAGAATATAACGCTGCCCGCCGGCAATGAATAGGGCAACTTGCCTTCTTTATAAACATGGCCGTGCGTAAGAAAGAGATGGCGGCCTTCATCGAGAATGAGCGCGTAATCACTCATGCAGGGAAAATCAAGCAAGAGCTGATCAACTTCCGCATCGCAGTTTCCCCGTACGGCGATAATCGTGTGGTGATACCTGTTAAGAAGTTCTACAACGCCCTGTGGATTATGCCCGCCGGGGAGGAGGTTGCGCGGCCCGTGATACAGCATGTCGCCAAGAACAAGCAAAAAGTCGGCCTTTGACTGTTCATACCAGTCAAGCGCCTTTTTCACCGCATCCACCGAACCGTGAATATCGGAGATAATAAGATATTTCATATAGCCCTCAGTTCAAGTCTTGAAATCACTCGATTTCAAATACACGCATAATAGCACAAATAAGCATAAAGAGCAATTGTACTTTCCGTTTTTACAGCCATAGGCTGTTTCAAAATTATCGGTGCTGGTATCAAAAACGGAGTACGGCTTTTGGCCTGAAAGACACAGCCTGCGGTCTGTCCCTTTCTCCTGCTTCTGTCAGCCATAGGCTGTTCCAAAGCTCTCGGCGCTGGTATCAAAAACGGAGTACGGCTTTTGGCCTGAAAGACGCAGCCTGAGGTCTGTCCCCTTCCCCGCCTGAGGTCTGAGGAATTTACACCCGCTATGACATGCTTGAGTGCATGGTTAGGGCTTTTATCTATCCGGTCTGTTTGTATCACTTTGCGTAGGTATGACAAGATACTAGTCGTCCAAATCATTTTTTACATAACAACAGGCGGTACCGCACTTTATGCAAGCAGTACCGCCCTCTTATTGAGAGACAAAATATGATATAGCACTTTTTATTTATACACTCAAAATCTCGTTCATTTTTTGTTCAATCTTTTCTATTGGTTTTTTGATATACTTCACTATAAGCCTTATTTCACTGCTTCAAAACCTTGCTTGAGATCGCCGATGATGTCGTCAATATGCTCTGTGCCGATGGAAAGACGAACCGTGTTGGGCTTGATACCAGAGATAAGAAGCTCGTCTGCACTCATCTGCGAATGTGTGGTAGAAGCGGGGTGAATCACCAAGGATTTGACGTCCGCCACATTGGCAAGCAATGAGAACAATTTCAGCGTCTCGGTAAAGATCTTCGCCTTCTCAGCGCTGCCTTTCAACTCAAAGGTAAAGATTGAAGCGCCGCCGTGTGGGAAGTAGCGGGTATAGAACTTGTGATCGCGGTGGCCGGGAAGCAGAGGGTGGTTCACTTTTTCAACCTGCGGATGATTTACAAGGAAGTCGACCACTTTCAACGTATTCTCCACATGCCGCTCAACCCGCAGCGACAAAGTTTCAAGCCCTTGAAGGAACAAGAACGCATTGAAGGGCGACAAAGATGCGCCGGTATCGCGCAGCAGTGTCGTGCGCGCTTTGATGATATAGGCAAGGTTGCCTACCGCATCAGTGAATACGAGGTTGTGGTAGCTGGGATTTGGTTTTGAAAGGCCGGGAAACTTGTCGTTCTGCGCCCAGTCGAACTTGCCGCCGTCTACGATGATGCCGCCTATGGACGTACCATGTCCGCCGATGAACTTTGTTGCACTGTGTACCACGATGTCCACGCCGTAGTCTATTGGCCTCAACAGGTAAGGTGTAGCAAAGGTATTGTCCACGATGACCGGAATCTCATGCCCGTGTGCGATTGTTACGATTTCTTCAATATCAACGATGCTGGCATTTGGGTTTCCTATGCTCTCGAAGAACAAGGCTTTGGTGTTGGGCTTTATCGCATTGAGAAAGTTTTTCGGATCGTGTCCGTCAACAAACGTAGTTTCGATACCAAAATCTTTTAAGGTGTTGGCAAAAAGATTGTAAGTACCGCCGTAAATTTGGTTGTCCGAGACAATGTGATCTCCTGCACGGGCGATGTTCTGAATCGCATAAGTCATCGCCGCCGCGCCTGAAGCGGTTGCTAGAGCAGCCACGCCATTTTCCAAAGCTGCCACACGCCGTTCAAAGACATCCCATGTGGGATTCATGATGCGGGTGTAGATATTCCCGCTTTCGGTGAGCGCAAAACGGTCTGCGCCGGACTTCGCACTAGGAAAGACGTAGGATGTCGTCTGATAAATGGGAACCGCACGAGCGTCTGTTGCGGGATCAGGACGTTCTTGTCCTGCGTGCACCTGCAAGGTCTCAAACTTAAAATTGTTGTCTGCCATAATTATATCTCCTTCTGGCTTGTTAAGATAAATTTGTGTTTCGCTTTTCTGATCCGAAGTTTTGAACGTGATAAAAACCCTCTTCGGAAACGGCTTTTACTCGCATTAAAGTTTTTTGTCTGCCCCGATGGGGCAAATGGCGGTACAGACGCCGTAAGGGTAGTGCAGTTTCCCACGCAAGAACCGGCGGAACTTTGTGCAAAGGAAGATGGAAGGAAATGACGGAGGAGTCCAATCAGCGGTTTCAAGGCGGCTGCCGAATCGGGAAAAACCTACCGGACTAACCTTAAAACTCTCTTGAGTGGCGGTGATTTTCTGTTTTAGTTCAGTGCTGACTATCATCTATACTCCGCATTTATGTTTGTATAATACAAGAGGATAAAAACTTGGTCAAGTGTTATAAAATAAAGCCGTTCTACTATTCAAAGCTACCGGTATCAAAATTAAGCGTGCGGCAGTTTTCCCGAACAGTGCGGACTATATCATCGGGCATCCCGTCGGGAATAGTTACCTGAATATCCAAAGATACTGCAACAGAAACACCGGGCAGCTGCTTAAAGTGCTGTAAAACTTCGGTGTTTATAAGCCCGGCAGTAGAACCGAGTTTCGTATGCTCAATCTTTACGCTCCCATAAAAATGAGTTGGTTTAGGGGATTTTGGAATAACGGCCTTTTCACCTTCTTTGGGACTTTCAAACTGTGTATCGTACGCCGCCCCTGCCGGCACAGACTTTTCCAATTTTGCCGATTCTTTCTCAAGCTGCGCTTTGGCAGCACAGGCTTTAACAACAAGCCCGTCAGCACTAATTTGGAAGCTATCGCCGTATATACTGATCCCTTCATACCTTCCACCGCTATCCTGACCTTCGGCATAAGCAAAAAACTCACCCGAACGGATGCCGGAACGCAAAGCCTGCTCCAAAACACCGCGGTCTTTCAAGCGGTGTAAATACACATATCGAGTATAATTTGACCACAAATCCCTGACCGTACTATGATCTTTACCCTGCCACAAATGGTATTTTTCCATTTCCATAGAAAGAATCTTTGGAGAAAGCACCTCAATAACAAGCTCGTCCTGTTTCATTTTCTGCATTGCATTTATAACGGGACTGCCAAGTCCCATTACCTTGAGCGCAGCCAGTTTTACCGGCTCAGTGCCTTCCTGCGTTGGGACAATGAGCTGGGACCATGTTTCTCTAATCCGATCCGGTATGGATTTGTCAAGCGTAGTAATTGCATCAACTGTTTCCCTTTCTTGAGCTTTGTCCAGAAAAAGGCTGTCTATATCCTGTTCTATGGACCGCCATGCAAGGAGCATCTTCATTTCTTGCCGCAACTGCGCAACATGTACATTGTCGGGCGCAAGAAAAGCTATCATGTTGCGGTATATACGGGGTGAAGTTCCCCGCTTCTCAAAGTATTCCTTTGCAGCAGCCATTGCAGGAGAGCTTGAGTCATTTGCCTTCTGCGTATCCACAGTGCGGAAAAGGACAAGATGAAACCTCTGATCATCGGGAACATCAGCGCAGGAGGAGGGTGCAGGGTGAATAGACACGGAAGGGTCCCGATACGTTTTATCTTTCAAGGCTCTCTCTATGGCTTCATCCACGATGTCCTCTGATAGTAGTTGGGCGCGGTCGGCAACAGTTTTCTTGAGAGTGGGGCGGGTATCAAACCAGTAGCGGTTATCCACGCGGTAAAGGTAAGTCAGGTTTTCCGCCAAAGCAGTCATTGCCGCTTCATAGGCTGGAATATTCTCTTCAGGCTGTACAATGCCCAAGTGAACATGAGCAGCGTCAAGCCCCCTGTTTCTTTGCGCGCCGCTTGAGGGTGCGCTGCCTAGAAAAATGGTGCGGGCTATGCGGCTGTGGGCGAATTGTTTCTTGTAATAGCCGCCCTGTTCATTATCACGCTTTAGGGGTTTTGCGCTCCTCCCGTCAATTTCACTTTCAATAACCGGCGTCCAGCCGTTGGAAAGATAGCGGGTCAGTTCATCGCGAATGGCGGCGCTGCCGACAGCGATAGAGCCGCAGGTTATCATTGCACTGCCGTCGTTACTGCTGTACAAATCATAGATAACAGCCGCCATAAGACGCAAAACGCCGCGGGTTCTTTGGAAATCGTCTATCGCTGCCCAGTCGCTGTAAAGCCTGTCGAAAATCTCAGGATGTATGGGATAACAGCGTTTCATCTTTTCAAGGTAATCCGCTTCTTTGGTTTCCACAGGAAACAAAACCGGATTCTCCTTATAAAGAGAAAAATAAGCCCTGCACGTCTTGTCAACCGCACTTTGATCTTCTATGGGCATGAACAAACGCCGCCTTACAATTTCAAAACCTTCCTCAGCAACCACAGGCTTCCAAACCGCTTCCATTCTCCCAAAAGTATGCTCTATCCGCTGCAAGGCCATGCCCCCCGCTTCTCCGCCCGTTTCAGTTTCCGATTCGGGAATGGATGCAACTAAAACGCAGTTCTTGCTCGCTCTGACGGCCTCAGTAAGCTCCTGAACAAAGGACAAAACATTCTCAAAGGTCCCTGCAGGAATATCGCCTGCCTTAAAGCCGTATAACTTGCGCGCGTATGCCACAAGCTCGTCAATCAAAATAAGGCAGGGGGCGCATTTTTCCATAATGGTTTTGAGCGTTGTAGAACCGGGAGAAATGCCTTTTTTGTCGGCTTGCTTCACGATCTCGTACAATGCCGGATTGCCCGATTGCTCGGCTAATTGAGCAGTCATCTCGCCCCACAAAGTATTGATGGTGATGCCGGGGAACTTTGTGGGGCGGCGCGGTTTAACAGGGTCAAGGGCAGTCCCCACCAGAACCGCTACTTTCACCTTTGGCATGGCGGCAATGCCCGCCTCTGATAAAATCTCGCGCACCCCGCGGAGATTTTCAGGATTCGCACTGTGCATCAGATGGTATAAGGCAAGCATACTGTGAGTCTTGCCGCCGCCGAAAGCCGTTTTGAGTTGAACCACCGGCTCTCCGCCCTTACCCGAAACCCGCTGAATTGTCCTGATGAGCATCCCTTTCATGCCCTCAGTAATATAGGTGCGCTCGTAAAACGCTACCGCGTCCTGATATTCTTCCACCGCCCGTCCCTGCAAAACCTGCGCCAAATCCGCCGCAAATTCCGCCTGCCTGAAGCACCCCTTGGCTATATCCGGATGCGGCTGGGCAATCTGCCGCCACGGCACGGCGTAGCTAAGCGCCGGCGAGGGCGGGCTTGCGTGCATTTTAACTATTATCGTCTTTTTTTCGACTTTTTCGATTTTGTGCCGGATTTCTTGCATAAACTTACGAATAGCCTCAGCAGTACTCGTGTCGATTGGGTCCATAAAGCGGGACATGGTATCAAGCGCCCGGCTTGCCTCGTCGTCCGTCATGGCGGTTCCTGCTGTATGAGCCGTTTTGTTTCTGGTTTCCTGTAATTCCTTGCCCCACGTGCGCTGCATGGCCGTCATAGTATACTTAAAAACCTCGTGCCAGTTATTGTCAATGGCTTTAAGGCATCGAAAAATATCCAGCGTGTCTTTGAGCTCAAGCACCGTTCCTTTGGAAGGGAGGCTATTCTGATAGAATTCAGGAGCGGGAGAGAGTATATAGCGTTCCCACCAGTTTTCTTTATCTTTTTTCTCAAGTTCACGGCAAATATATTCGGCAAGAACCGGGCGCATTGCCTCAAAACCGCGGTTTATATAATCATTTGCATTCAATGTTTGCATAACATCTCCTCAAAGCAATTTTTCATTTTTATTCTAGAAACAATCTCACGATTCTCTCTAGAATAAGCGTTTATCCTGCCAAATGCAAGCCTCCCCTATCTACATTTTTAACAGGCCAGCCTGTTTCTAAGTTCCCGGCGTTGTATCAGGAATGGCGCACGGCTTTTTGCCTAACAGAAGCGGGAGAGGGAATGTAGGCATGGCCTGTTTCTAAGTTCCCGGCGTTGTATCGGGAGTAACGTCTGACTCTTTGCCTGAAAGAAGCGGGAGAGGTAACGCAGGCATGGCCTGTTTCTAAGTTCCCGGCGTTGTATCGGGAGTAACGTCTGACTCTTTGCCTGAAAGAACCGGGAGAGGGAATGCAGGCGCAGCTTATCCCTACACACTCGGCGCTTTATCGGGAGTAACGTCCAACTCTTTGTCTGAAAGAACCGGGAGAGGGAACGCAGGCGCAGCCTGTTTCTAAATTCCCGGCGTTTTATCGGGAGTAACGTCTGACTCTTTGCCTAACAGAACCGGGAGAGGTAACGCAGGCACGGCCTATCCTTACACATTCTGCGTTGTATCGGGAGTAACGTCTGACTTTTTGCCTGAAAGAAGCGGGAGAGGGAACGCAGGCGCAGCTTATCCTTACACATTCGGCATTTTATCGAGAGTAACGTCTGACTCTTTGTCTGAAAGAAGCGGGAGAGGGAACGCAAGCACAGCTTATCCTTACACATCCGGCGTTTTATCGGAAATAATGTGCAGATTTTTGCTTAAAAAAAGCGGACGGATTAGACCTCAAATTTGATAGATAATTTTGCCGTTTTTCTTAGAAAAAGCGTTTGTCGTGTTGAATATAATCTTCCTATAGAGAGATTTTAGTGCTACCGTCTAGATTTTCAAGACAACCGTCTGGGATTTTAATGCTACCGTCTGGATTTCTAAGTCCACCACATAGATTTTCAATGCCGCCGCCTAGATTTTTAAGTCCACCGTCTGGATTTTCGATGCCGCAGTCGGGGTTTTTACTCCACCGTCTAGATTTTTAACGCTACCGTCTAGATTTTCAGTGCCACCGTCAGGCTTTTTGACCCACCGTCTAGATTTTCAATGCCACAATCTGGATTTCTAGAGCAGCTGTCCAGATTTTCAAGGCAATCGTCTAGATT
>JAITAM010000141.1 GCA_031284085.1 Spirochaetaceae bacterium | reverse complement strand
CGATGGAATAAAGAACATAACACAACAGGACACTTCTGGGGAGACAGGTTCTGGAGTAGAGAGATTAAGGATGAGAAGGATTTCTGGGCAGTCTTTGAGTATATAGAACAGAACCCTGTTAAAGCGGGATTGGTAGCGAAAGCGGAGGACTGGGAGTACAGTGGGGCGTATCATCGTTCTCATGGAATAACTCTGATAGTGTCTGAGGTAACGCAGGAGTTCTGGGATAACTTCCACGCTAGGCTTCAACTTTAAGAGCTGCGTAGGGTCTGTCCCCCGCTGTTCCCTCCCGGTAAGCTTCTCTTTGTTAAAAGCGTATCCGTAGTTTTGCCGTCAATGAAAACCGACTCTTTGTTAGCGAAGGGCCGAATTCACCCTCTTTGCCGTCTTTTAAGTCTAAAGGAGCTTTTCCGGACAAACTTACCGTGCAGCCCTGAAATAAATCATGATCAAAAGACAGCATAGGAACGGAAGAACTGTCGGACAAGCCGGCAAGATACGCCAAACTTGTGCTGGTGTAATCGTTGATACGGTAATTTATTAGCGTATAAAGATAGTGCCGGTTGGAAAAACCGTAAGGGTTTTCCGCACTTGAGGCAGTCGCCGAAGCTTCATCGCTGAATAGGTATTCTACCTGCATATAAAGGCTGCCGTCTAAAAACGAATAGTCAAAGCCCGCGCTTGCGGACAGGCCTTTTGCCTTTGGGTTTTTGTGATCATAGGTATACAGCGTATCCACTACAAAGCCTAATTCCCAATCAACCTTAGCGGAAAATCCAAACCGGTGAACCCCATAGGGCAAGCCGGTCATAGGCGTCTCAAAGGCATAAAGCCCCTGTATGCTGCCCCAATCCCAATGATTCTCAGCGGAAATGCCAAAGCGAAACCCTTCCCCTTCTGCATTAAAGGGATCGTTGGGAGAGGCGCTAAAGGCAAGTACTTTGGCGTTAGCCGGGTAAACAGCAACGGAAGCGCCGAGTAATGCTCGTGGGCGTGCATCCTGAAAGAGCGGGTTGCGGTGGCTTAGGAAATCAGACGGGCCAAAGACTTGTCCATAGCCAAAAGCAAGTCGAAAAAGACCGGCGTCCACATCGACATAGTCGCTGTTGAGACGAAAATACAAGCGTTCAAGCTCAATTCCTGCCGCATAATTATCGCCCGCCGCCAAGGACGAATATATAAGCCCTGTTTCAGGCTTTGCCTCTGCAAGCAGCCGTGCCGTTTCAGCACCGCTGCCGGAAAGCGCCATGACATTGAACGCCCCATAGAAAGTACCATAATCACCAAGAGCCGTCTGAAAACGCAGATTAGCATACTCTTCAATGCTGTAGCTATAATCACGCGCTTTTTCTGTACCGGCATTAAAGCTAAGCGTGGTATCCTGAAAGCCTGAAACACGAAAATCATCGGCTCTCAAAGAGAGAGCGGCGCTTGTTACACAAATCATAAGCAAAATGGCTTTTTTCACAAAAATCTCCTCATGGCTCTTTATTTTACCGTTCCAAGTTTCTTTGGCTGAATACCGAGTCCGCTATCGGCTGATCGAGCTTAATGCTGCGCAGCACAAAGCTTGTTTTACTGTTTTTCCTGAGTAAATCACGCATTTCGCTCTCCACCGGAAACCGTCTTGTGCCAATAAGCTCTACTCGCAGGAGTGTGTACTCTTTTACTTTAGCGCCGGAAAGGGCAAAAAGCTCGTAGTGAAGGCAGTCGCCGCTCTCTTTATCGATCCACAGCTTCTGCCGCGGGTAGCTTTCGGTGCGCTTCTTTGCTTGAAGATCAAGAATCCAACAATCTTTGCCGTTCCAAATCTCCGATCCGGAGAGTGAAGGCGTGTATCGAGCAGACAACTTTTCGTTTTCTATGGTATCCTCATAAGAGAGGTCTGACCCCATCATAGACTCTTTAAGCATATGTCCTGAAATAAGCATCACTTCTTCGGTATCCGGTGAATAAACATAAAGCCGCCCGCCTTTTTTCAGGTACTTTGTGCCCCTATCCTCAGGATTGATAAATTCAATAAAACTATCCGTGTTGCCGCGCGCCCACGCCCGCATTGTCTTTACATAGCGGCGGTTTTGATGCTCGATAATCATATCCCCTTCATACTCAATGGTCGTGTAGATCTCGTTGTTATCAATGCGGTTTAACAAGTCCGCTGCCTGCGGCGTTTGCGCGCTCAAACCGGCGCTTGCAAGCACGATAAAAAGCAGCATAATACAGTTTTGTGTTTTCATAATTCTCATAATTCTCTCCTCCTTGTTCAATGCCGTCCGCATATCCAACGGACTGTTTTCAGACGGTCAAAGATCACACAGTTAATTAGGTTTTTATCAATAAATTATTGGGCCTTTACCTTCTCAAAGCTTCCACCGGTTCTACAAAAGCGCTTTTGAGGCTGGGAATCAGCGTAAAAAGCGATGCGACAAGCACGCCGAGAAACCAGCTGCGCAGCAGTATTACGAAACTAAAATCAAAGAAAATAGCGTTTGCTGCGGGCATTGCTGCAAAGGTGTCTTCACCTGTGATGGCGGTCCAGCGTAAAGGGAAGAACTGCCCAATGCCTGTGAGAAGTCCGCCTAGGATAACTCCTGCGCCGGCTCCCGCCATAGCAAGAAAGACCGACTCAAAGAAAAAGACCTGCACAATTTCTCCACGCGTCATGCCGAGACTTCCCATCATGCCGATCTCTTTAATCCGTTCGTGGACGATCATCGTGATTGTGTTGACGATAAGAAGGCACGCCACAACGAGGAAAACCAGATAGATCATGTAATACACAGGTTCGTACATATTCATCAAGACAATCCAGTACTGATCCTGCCATTCGGTAACCACATCATCAGGATTGACGAGCTGTTCGAGCGCCGAGGCTATCTGCGCACTTTTTTCAGGGGAATCGGCATAGACGACTATCTGCTGCGTAGCGTCGTCCAAGACCAAAAGGCGCTGAAGGCGGGTAAAATCGGTGATAATGGTTTCTCCGTCTGCCTTAGCGTAGTCAAAACGGAAGATGCCTGTGATAACCGGCGCCCAGAGCTTGTCGGAAAATTGGGCAGACACGGTTTTTAGCGGGATACGGTCGCCGATTTTAAGTCCGGTTTTTTCCGCAAAGCGCAAGCCAATAGCGCACTCGTTGCTGTCATGCGCGGGATAACGCCCCTCCACAAGCCCGTCGGTTTTGTCGGTAAGATTAAAATTATTCAGCGTGGTCTCATCGGCCATATTCATGCCCCAAAGCGCGGAATGTTTGAGCGTAGTTTCCTGCAAAGTAGCGTAGGCTGCTATGCGCGGGAAGGCCGCCTGCACACCGGGGATTTCTTTTATCCTGCGCATGAGCGCATCGAGGCTTTTGCCTTCCGCCGCGGGGTATTGCACGGGGCTGTATTCACTTTCCGCATCATACTGGGCGGACACTACCCGCACATGCCCCAACTCAAAGACTTGCACTACCTCGTGCATACTTTTCAGCATCCCCGCTATGAGGGATGAATAAAACACGATGAAGAACACCGCGATTCCGACTGCGGTTATACAAAACATAGTCCTCCTGAAATTGCGGAATATGTTCCTAAAAGCAATAGTGATGATCATCCTCGATCCACCCTGCCTATACTTGATACCCATAAATCCTCCCTACTGTATTCTTTCGTCCCCATGACCTCTGTAAAAGGTCTCCTGAGACATTTTTAATATCTTCAAAGACGTTTTTAAGGTCTACAGACACAGCTTGCAAAGAGCGGCGCTTATCAATGCTGCGGCTGCCTGCAGGCAAAAAACCGTATGCCGCCTTTAATACCTGCGCCGCTAACTGTTGAAACAGACCGGCCTGCCAAACGACTCATTCTGTCTCCAAAATGGCTTATTCGCTAAGCAGAATGGCTCATTCGCTAAGCAGAATGACTTATTCGCTAAGCAGAATGGCTTATTCGCTAAGCAAAATGACTTATTCGCTAAGCAGAATGACTCATTCGCTAAGCAGAATAGCTCATTCGCTAAGCAGAATGACTCATTCGCTAAGCAGAATGGCTTATTCGCTAAGCAGAATGGCCTGTTTGGTTAGCCAAACGCTCTGTTTCAGGCAAAAACCCGTACGCCGCCTTTAATACCAACACCGAAACTTTGAAACCCGCTGGCAGGCTGCCTGCGACTGCCTGTAGGCAAAAAGCCGTACGCCGCCTTTTAATACCAACACCGAAATTTTGAAACCCGCTGGCGGGCTATTCAAAACGCATACTTTCAGTGATTTCCATCTTAGTTGCCCGCCGTGCAGGAAAATACGCCATGCACGATGCAATAACCGTTGCCATGATGCCGCTGCCTATGATGGTGTCTATCTTCCACATCCCCCGAAAGTTTCCCGCAACCCGATAGCCCATGTTCCCGCCCATCTGTTCCATCATTTCCGAGAAATCAAATCCATACTTGACTAGAGGGATATTCAGAAGGCAGCCTACAATAATGCCCAACGCAGAGCCGACAAGCCCAAGAAAGCCCGCCTCGATCATGTAGGTAAAAATGAGCTGCCCGCCGGTCATGCCCAAAGCCTGCATCATGCCTATCTCCTTGGTGCGCTCCAATATGGCAAGGAGCATGGTATTGGAAATACCGATAAAGGCAAGGAGAAAAAGGAGGATGGAAAAAATCTTGGTTGACCCCGATTCCATGGACTCGTAGCCAAGATAATCTTCCACGTAATCCATCCAGAAAAAGACATCAAGCTCTTCACTTAACGTTTTCCCTTGTTTCGCCAAACCCTCCTCAAGAACCGTGCGGATCGCCTCTTTGCTTTCCATCTTGCTGTTCATATCCGCAGCGCCCAGCGCCTTGTCCCGAATCAAAAGTTCCGTTATATGGCCTTCCAGCATCATGCCCGCCTCATCTTGCAGCACATCCTGCGGCATATAGCCGATGTTGTAGTTGTTAAACGGATCAGGCGAGTTCACTGTACCTACGACCTTGGCATCAATCACCTGATTCACATGCCGAACCGCACCGGAAAAATCCGCTCTGATCATGGCGGCAAGAATTGCGGCGAGTTTATTTTCATCGGTTTCGACAAGAAAGTAAGCGCCGGTGAGGTTATCAAAGTCATAGGCGGCTTTGAGGAGCTGTTGTTCTTCTGCGTTCAAAAGGGGGAATAGATCAATATCCCATTTAGTCTCGGAGACCGAATCAGGCGCCATTTTATAATCTATCACCGCTGAAATCCGCACGTCATTGCGACCGGTTGAATCAACAAGCAGCCAAAGCCGGTCCAAATCTGCTCTTGAGAGATCCCGCTTGAGGATCATCTGTCCTTTTGCTCGCTTTTCGGCATACTCCTTGCTCTCCGCAAATTGTACCTTAACTTCCATAGCTTTGTAGCAAGAGCGGACAAAATCTTCATCGGCACGGTTAAAGCCGCCGATTTCAATCAAATCATCCAGCTCTTGCGCAGAGGGTCGTGTAGGAATCCCTACGTTAAGCTTGTCCGCGGTCATGCCTCCCAAAGTAATGCCGAATTCACCGTTTGTAATAAAGCGTCCTAGATCAACATAGCTCGTATAAGCCAGCGTCCGCGCTTCAGCATCAGGATCGCAGGCGTTTATTACCAGAGGCGCGGAACCGGTCATTGAATAAATGGTGCCGGAAAAAGCATAGCGGGGCGCCGTATCATAACCGGCTTCATTCAAGATTTCTGCATAGGTTTCCCATCCTGAAAAGTTTTCGTATGCCGGCATCTCATCCTTTTTTTCAAAGTACAATTTAGTCTGTAATTTTGCCGCGCCTAATTCATAATTGACGATATTTCGCCGCGACTCCATGCTCATGCCGCCTAACCAACTATCCATCCAAATATAAACCGTTACACTCACCATAATTGCTGCGCAGGTGAGGATAGTTTTTACCTTGTGCCGGGCAAGGTTTCTCAATGCAATTCTTTTTAGGGCAACCACACCAAATGGCTTCATTATTTTATCTCCTCACGTTCTATCTGCCCATCTCGAATGTGTACCACTCGTCGAGCATAATCCATAACCATTTTGTCATGTGTAGAAAAAATAAAGGTTGTTCCGGCATCTTTGTTCAGTCTTATCATCAGCTCAAGAATCTCTTTTCCCGTTTTCGAGTCAAGATTTGCAGTCGGTTCATCCGCTAATATAAGCGCCGGTTGTTTAACCAAAGCTCGGGCAATCGCTACTCGCTGCTGCTGACCGCCAGACATCTCTTTGGGACGGCGCTTTGCCATATCCTCAAGTCCTACATCCATGAGCGCCGATTCCGCCCGTTCCTGCGCTTCTTTTTTTGAAATTCCTAACAGTGTCAATGGGAATGACACATTCTCCGCACAAGATAATACCGGAATGAGGTTGTAGGCCTGAAAGATGAACCCAATATGATGGCGCCTGAGGAGTGCAGCCTCTTTCTTTGAGAGTTTGGCAAGATCTGATCCGGCAACAGTCATCATTCCACTAGTGATCGTATCTAAACAACCTGCAAGATGCAAAAAAGTTGACTTGCCACTTCCGGATGGACCGGCAATTGCCGCAAAATCACCATGCTCAAAATCCAATGTTACTCCTCGTAGAGCATGCACAGCCATTCCATTCAATGTATAATCTTTAATTACATTAGTTGCTTTTACAACTGTCATATATCTCCTCCGACTATTTAATTATCGGTGGTTAATAACCAAGCCGACTTTGTGCTATATTAAACTGTTGTTCTATGACTATGATACAATCATATTAAACTAATACAGATTAGTCAAGAGAAATTTTGTTGAAAAATGAGCTGCAAGTCTTATGAGATAAGACAAATGA
>JAITAM010000132.1 GCA_031284085.1 Spirochaetaceae bacterium | reverse complement strand
GGAATTTATGGACAGCTGTCGGCTCGCTGGTCAGGCCGTAGTATACGCGCACGCCCGAACTGCCGCCTTCATCACCCTGCGTCTTGCCCACGGGGCGGATATTTTTCAGTTCTACCATGTGCAGGCCGGGGAAGGTCAAATCACCCTCGGGCTAGCAAGTCGGCGCCTCCTGTGCGGTTGAAGTGTGGTCTTGCGGTTTAAGACCGAGCGAGATGAAATCGGCACTTGAGAGGGATGGAGACAGGTAATAGTGGCGTTTTAAGTCGCGCATTGACGCCACAAGGGTGTCAAAAGCCTCTTTACACTGTGCGCTAATGGTCTTCGTGCGCTCTGCGGACTTGTCTTGGACTAGCAAGTCGTCGGCAGCGTTTGCTTTTGCCGTCAAGTCCTGCACAAAGGAGGCGGGAATATTCCATCGAGCGGCTTGGGTTTGCAGTTCCAGAAGCCAACTGCGCGCCATAGCAAGCCGGGCATCACGCGTTCTTGGCAACCAATCCGTACTCTTATTCATAAAAGCTCCTTTTTTATAGAATTACTGATCAGTATAGAAGAAGGAGTGGAGTCTGTCAACGATATTCTTAAGATTTTGGATCGGGATCTTTACCTCCAAGCAATGGTTTATAAGCAGAAATGTATGATTTATAAGCCAAATGGCATGAAGTATAGGTTTTTAGTGGCAGAAGTAGGCCAATTAGGTATGCGTTCTACAGACAGGACAGACTTCAGATATCTTTGTACTCTGTTCTAAGGCCGCCGCGTGTTTGTCTGGAATAAAACTCAGCTGGAAATCAGGTCAGACCTTGTGCAGCTGCTGGGAACAGGTCAGATCTAGCCTCAAGAAAAAAAAGAGTAAAAAAAGAGCAGCTGACTAAAGCAAAATGCCATGTTTTCCCCGTTATCTATGTAATGGCATCACACTATTGTCCGCGAGGCCGTACTGATTTAGGCCTCACCTATTATATCTTCTCGGTAGTTAATCGTTTCCTCTTTGAACTCGATCCTGACAGGATGAAAGAGCTGTTCCTCGCTATAATTGAGGAAGCATTAACGGTAAAAGGTTTCAAATGTATCATGTCGAATCACTTCCATTTTCTTATCACCCCACCAGAAGGACAAAGCCTTTCTGAGATATTGAAATGGATTAAGATGGTATTTGCGATCCGCTGGAACAAAATGAACCACAAGACAGGACATTTTTGGAGAGATAAGTTCTATTCGCGAGTAATAACGGACGAGCAGGACTTCTGGAATGTGTATAATTACATTGATCAGAACCCCGTTAAGGCTGGGCTTGTAAAAGAACCTCGTGAATGGAAGTACAGTGGAGCGTATCATCGGGAACACAGGATCACAAAGATTATCTCTTTCGTGGACGATACGATTTTGAAGTAGAATTGAAGGTACTCCAATGAATCAGGTCAGACCTGAGGCTCTTCTTGTAAGCAATACAGATCGGATGCAGATGCAAGCGAAGCATGTGGTAGGTCGGACCTTAAGAGGAAACATGGACGGCGGCTCCAAGGAATACAAACCATGCTGAGGATACATCTGCTTCAGATATGGTTCAATCTTGCCGATAAGGCGGTAGGAAAATATATCTACGATAGTTATGCAATGAGGAAGTTCATAGGCTTGAATCTCAGCAAGAGAGAAGATAGAGAATGTGGAGTGTGCGAGGGTCAGACCTCCAACCTAAAACAGGCCGTGCCTGCTGTCAGGCAAAAGCCGTACACTATTCTCGTTACAACAACCTTTGAAACAGGCTGGCCTGAGACCTCCAACCAAACAGGCCGTGCCTGCTGGTAGATGGCTGCTTAACCGCCGCCGCCCGGACCCATTGGCGGACCGCCGGCACTGGTTCCTGCCGTACCGGAATTCCCGTTGCTTAACATAACAACAGCAACGATAACACCGGTAATAATAAGCGCAATGATGATTAGGTATACGATTTTCTTAGTCCGCTTGCCCTGCTTGCCCCGTTTGTCCTGCCAACTGTTGAGCAGCGAGTACATAATCGGTGTAACAAACAAAGTCATAATGGAAGATACGCTCAGCCCGCCAACAAAGGTCTTGCCGATAGGCTGTATCGTCTCCGCACCCGCACCCGGAAAAAAAGCAATGGGCGCCATGCCAAGAATAGTCGTCAAACTCGTCATTAAAATAGGACGCAGACGGTTCCGGCACGCCTCCAAGCAGGCGTCATGGACATTAAGGCCGCGGGCGCGCAGGGTATTGGTGTAATCAACCATAACAATACCGTTGTTGACGACAATACCGACAAGGGCAACAATGCCGAGCAGCGAGAAAACAGACATTGCCTCATTGCCGATCTTGTAAATCCAGACAACCCCAATAAACAAAAGCGGAATAGAAAAAATAATGATAAGCGGGTCTACAAAGGACTCAAACTGGCTTGCCATAAGGCCAAAGACCAAGAAAATAGCAACGCCTATGATAACAATGAACCGAGAGTTGTACCGTTCAATCTCTTGCGCTTCTCCCACATACCGCACGGTTACAGAATCACGCGGTATCAAGTGCTGCTTTATCGTCTCCTCAAGCCGTAACTGCATATCGGTTGACGCAATGCCCGACGGTAAAGAACCTGAAATACGCACGACCCGTTCCTGATTCTCATGGCGAATTGACCGCGGCGCTCTGCCTTCGCTGATCGTTGCAAAGTTGGAAAGAGGTATACGATTCTGTCCCGAACGCACAAAGAGAGCGTCGAGGTTTTGCAGCCCGCTGCGGTCCTCTTTCCGTAGCTGCACATTCACATTCACCGTCCTATCGTTTATGACGATACTGGTCGCCGTTGTGCCGTCCAACGCAGCCCGTATCTCGGAAGTAATGCTTTGAGCCGATACGCCAAGCGCCGTTGCCCGCTCCCTATCAATATTGATGTACAACTGCGGCGACCCCTCTTCAATATTGACGGTCGGCTCTTCAATCTCAGGCAGGTAGCGGCCCATGATGTCCTTTATCTCATTGGCAACTTCGGTAACCGCAGTAACATCACGCGAGGTAACGGTCATTTCCACGCTCGAAGTGCTGCTCATCGACCGTCCCGCACGAAACCCCGCCTGCACACCCGGAAACTGTGTAAGAAACGGCGTTAATTTAGCATTGATACTGGTCGGCGTATCGGTCTGTTCGGCCGGCGGCGGGAGCATGATCTGTACGCTGCCTTGTCCTTGGCGCGCCATTAAAATAATGCTTTTGTAATTCTGAACTTCCCGCTGAATAATATCCGACACTTGCCACAAAATCTCCTCCGATGCTTCGATAGTAGAGCCTTGCGGCAAAGTAAGATTGAGGCTGACGGTATCGTCAACCCTGCTGCGGAAAAAGAGATTCATACCGATACCGGAAAGCTGCATGAGCGATATGGCAAGAACAACGCCGACCGCGAGCAGAACGAGAAGGCGGTGGCTCAAGCAGTATTCCACAGCTTTGCGGTAGCCGTTGTCCACCACTGTTAAGAAGCCCTCGATGATATCGTCAATAAGGCGCAACAGAGGGTTCTTTAAGGGCTTTTGCTTACGGGTATCGAGCTTCAGAATAGAGCCGCAGAGCGCCGGCACCAGCGTTAAGGCGACCACAAGGGAGCAGACGAGCGCAATGATCACGGTAAAAATAAGATCGTTAGCCATCTGTCCTATCATCTCAAGATCGTTTTTGAAGATAATGAGCGGCACAAAGACGCAGAGGGTTGTCGTTGTCGAAGTAACGATAGCGCGGAACATCTCCTGACTGCCGAGAATAGCGGCAATATCGGGCTTTGTCCCACGGGAGCGATAGCCATGAACGTTTTCGAGAATAACGATTGATGCGTCAACGGTCATACCGAGCGCCATAATGAGTCCGGTCATGGTGAGGAGGTTAAGGGTAAAGCCGAAGATCGCCATGAACATTACGGTTAAGAAGATAGAAATCGGTATGGAAAAGCCAATGATCAATGTCCCTTTTACATTACGCATGAAGATAAAGATGACGATCATTGCCAGAATAATGCCCTGTATGGCATTGGTGTAGACTTGATTCATGGTTGCACTGATGAGGGATGTATTATCAGAAAGCAGCTCTAAAGTTACGCCTGTGGGAAGGCCGGCGTTTATCCCGGCAAGCGCAGCCTGTACCGCCCGTGAGACGCGGACTTGGTTGCTGTCGCTCTCGCTGGTTATCTGAATAAAAACACCGCTTTGGCCGTTGACATAAATACGGGCGGCGTTGTCGTTGTACTCAATACTGACTTCGGCAATATCGGAAAGGCGCACCGTATGCGAACGGCCGTCTTGTCCAAGGCTAATCGTCTTCACCACAAGCTGCTCGATCTGGTCTACCGTCTTTAACTCTTGGCGGGTCATGATCTGGTATTGCTGCTCACCGCGGACTATGTTCCCTCCCGATGCCAGTACATCCTGATTTCTTAGCGCGTTACTCAGATCGCTTATAGTCAAATTGAAGGCGGCAAGCCGGTTGAGCGAGACGGCAACATTCACAATTTGGCTCGTGCCGCCTGTTACCGATGCTGAGGCGACGCCTTCAATACGTTCCAATTGCGCTTGAATCTCATCCTCCGCATAAATACGCAGCTGGTCTGGAGAGTAGTTTCCCCTTACCGCAAGCTGTATTATGGGCATTGCCGACATATCAAAACGCCTCACAGTTGGCGTGCCTGCGCCGTCGGGCAGCGAGTTAGCAAGACGGCTGAGCAGAGTTTGAGCGTCTGTTGCCGCCTCATCCATATCCGTACCGTAAGAAAAGCTAAGGTTGATATTGCTGCTGCCAAAGGATGAGCTTGAAGTCATATTGGTGAGGCCGCGCGTGCTGGCCAAGGAGCGTTCAAGCACATTGGTTATATTACGCTCTACGTCCTCAGGGCCTGCGCCTGAATAACTGGTATAGACCGAGAGGACAGGAGACGAGGTTGAAGGGTAAAGGTCGACTGCGATACCGGGAATCATAGTCGCCGCGACGCCGAGTGCAAGGACATAAAGAACCGTAATCGTAACCGGTCGCTTAACAGAATATTGAGGTATAGTCATACTTTCTAAAAGACTCCTTTGTAATACAATACCGAAACTTTGGAACCCGCTGGCGGGTTGAAACAGGCTGGCCTGCACGCCTGTCAAGCAGAAAGCCGTACGCCGCCCTTGATACAACAACCTTTGAAACAGGCTGCGCCTGCTTAGAAATGGGCTTCTGAGGGGTCAGACCTCAAGCTGCTTCTTGCAGGCAAAAAGCCGTACGCCGCCTCTTGATACAACAACCTTTGAAACAGGCTGGCCTGCAAAAAGCCGTACGCCACCTCTTGATACAACAACCTTTGAAACAGGCTGGCCTGCAAAAAGCCGTACGCCGCCTCTTGATACAACAACCTTTGAAACAGGCTGGCCTGTTAGTCTACTATGCGTACCATATCGCCGCCCGTGAGGAAGGTCTGACCTGCCGTTACCACCCGCTCGCCGGGAACAAGACCGCTTGTAATTTCGATAAAATCGTCATTCTCAAAGCCGGTTTTTATTTCCCGCCGCTCAGCCGTGTTGTTGGCGCCGACTATGTACACGATCCAGTTCCCGTAGGTGTTGATAACTGCCGAACGCGGCACAACCGGTACATTTTCGTGGCTGCCGATTACCAGATTGATGGTGGCAAACATCCCCGGACGTACCCGTGAATCGTGCATGGTGAGCTTGAGCCTTATACGCAAAGTCCGCGTTGCCGGGTCCAAAACCGGACTAAGCTCGGTTACCGTTGCCGCAAAGATTTCACCGGGCATAGCTTCAAACGAGATCACTGCAGGCATATCCGTTTTAGCAATCACAGAAAAACGCTCCGGCAGAAAAGTCTCAACAAAGAGATCCGAGGTGTTGCCGACTACAATTATCGTAGTTGAAGTGCTTACCGTGTCGCCTGGGTTTACCGAGACTTGCAGCACGGTACCTGATGCGCTTGATGTTATAGAGCTGGTGTTGTAAAGATCACCGGGGCGGGACGGATCAACTACCGCTACCGTTTGCCCGCGCCTTACCGTATCGCCGACTTTCACCCGCAGTTCGGTGATTGTTCCATTTACGCTTGGAAAAACCGACTGTTGAGAGCTGCTGAGCACATCGCCATTGATAATCAAATTATTTTCAATAGTATCAAGTATCACAGGCGTTACCCGCACCGCGGTTACGGTGCCGCGTGATGCCTGTCCAGCAGCGCCTGCGCCCTGCGGTGCGCTTCTGCCGCCTTGCGCTGCGCCTGCACCGCCTTGTGGTGCGCCTGCACCGCCTTGTGGTGCGCCTGCGCCGCCTTGTGATGCGCCTGCGCCGCCTTGCGGCGGATTCGCTGCTGCTCCACTGGTAGCACGCCGGTTGCTTATGGTAAGAACGATAAAAACAGAAAATATGATAACGAACACAATAATAATGATGTTCACGACTGATGAGTAACGCTTTCTCCCCATGGCACTATCTCCTTACAATTAGAAATTCTTCTATAGCCATCAAATTCATAAAGCAGGCACGCCTCTTTTAACCCGAACGCTTTGTTTCAAAGCTTCGGTATCGGTATTGGTATCAAAAACGGCGCACGGCTTTTTGCCCGCCGGAAGCATAGACACAGCAGGACCTTCCGCAAGCCCCTATTTAACCGAGTAGTTTTCCACCAATGTTGAGTAGGTTTCCACCAACATTTTCCAATCTACATTGATAGCAGTCGCTAGATCAAGGATGGCATTCCAGTACGACACTTCACCTTGAAGAAGCCTGTACTGAGCTTCATACAAAGCCTTTTGACTGTCTTCCAGTGTTGAATAGCCGACAGCGCCGGCACGGAAATCACGCTCCTGCAAGTCATAACTTTTTTGTGCAACGTTCAAGCGGCTGCGGAGGTTTTCCACATTCTGCCACGAATTGTTCAGCGTAGCAGCTCTCAAGCGAATGGCAAGCATGGTTTGCTGCTCGGTATTCTTGAGGTCTAACTGCGCTTTCTCAAGAGCGGATTTGACATTCCGTGTCTCCTGATTTTCCTTTGTGCCGGGTATCCACGGATTGATAGGAATGTTTATAGCAATGCCCAGACTAAGAGGATCAGTGAAACCGCGGCTATTATTAAGATTAAGCCCCCAGCTCAAATCTACAGTCGGCCCGTAGGTCTTAAAATCGCTTTGCTTCTTTACCAATTCCTGCCTTTCAATCTCTTGGCGCTTTGCCTGAACGTCAGGATGCACAGCGAGATACTCACGGATGAGTTGGCCGGCATCAACTTCAAGCCGGTTTACCTGTATTTCACCTTTCAATGTTACTGCATGATCCGGATCCATTCCGAGCAAGGCTAAAAACGTTCGCAAACTGTTGTCATAGGATATCTGCTCGGTGCTTAACGTGGCCTTTGCCGTTTCCACCTCTAACTGGCTTCTCAGATAGGCAATCTCGCCGGTAATGCCCGCCTGAAAAGCTTCATATAAACGATCTCTGTAGCGTTGGGCAAAAGCGAGGTTTTCTTCCAGCAGTTTTAGGTATTCTTGTGAAGCAAGCAGCCCATAAAACGTACTCGTTACACTCAGCTCCAACTTACGGCGCGCCCTTTCGTATTCAGCGCTTTTGTTTTCTGCGGCGAGTTTAAGTTCTTTAATTGCGAAGGGAATACCGGCGTTGAGCTGCAGCCTAATCGTAGCCGAGAGCGTCCATGAAACGTTAGTTTCTCTAAACTGGAGGCCGCCGTTAGTGATGAGGTTTGAGTTGTATGTTGCGTTTGCGCCAACGCTTATCGTTGGGAAGAAGGTTGACCAGCTATGGTCGGCTGCATACAAAGTCGCGGCAAGATCGAGCGCATTTTTTTGAATGTCTATATTATAGGAAAGTATTCTGTTGATAGCACTGTCGAGCGTTAGCGGCTCTTGAGCCATGAGAGGGCCAGTGATGAGAAAAGGAACGAATGCTAAGAGTAATTTTTTCATAACACAACTAAAAACACTAAAAGCTTTTCTAGTTACATCGATACTTAAAACTTTTCAAGAGGTCTGACCCCTTCTGCCGGTCTAAAGCCTAGCGTGGAAGTTATCCCAGAACTTCTGCGTTACCTCAGACACTATCAGAGTTATTCCATGATAACGGTGATACGCTCCACTGTACTCCCAGTCCTCTGCTTTCGCTACCAACCCCGCTTTAACAGGGTTCTGCTCTATATACTCAAAGACTGCCCAGAAATCCTTCTCATCCTTAATCTCTCTACTCCAGAACCTGTCTCCCCAGAAGTGTCCTGTTGTGTTATGTTCTTTATT
>JAITAM010000088.1 GCA_031284085.1 Spirochaetaceae bacterium | reverse complement strand
CGGCTTGAACATATTCTCTATTTCTATATCACAGGCAGGGAGCAAATTTTATATAAAAGCGGCTCATTTGATGCGGCTCTTGAAAAGAGTCCGTGTATTCGCAATGACGGAATGAGAGCAGAACATCCAATCGTAAAAAGAGAAGACGGCAATTATGGTTCTGTCCCCGTTCTTTGCTACCCCAGAGCTGGAGGCAAACTTTCCGAGAGATGCGGTACTCTTTTCCAAGAGATGAAGTACTCTTAGCCGAGAGATGCGGTACTCTCCGCCGAGAGATGCGGTACTCTTTTCCGAGAGATGCGGTACTCTTCGCCGAGAGATGAAGTACTCTTCGCCGAGAGATGCGGTACTCTCCGCCAAGAGATGCGGTACTCTTCGCCGAGAGATGCGGTACTCTTCGCCGAGAGATGCGGTACTCTTTTCCGAGAGATGCGGTACTCTCTGCCGAGAGATGAAGTACTCTTAGCCGAGAGATGCGGTACTCTTAGCCGAGAGATGCGGTACTCTTTTCCGAGAGATGCGGATAATTTTCAAGAAAGACTCCCGTATCTTAAACAGGCTGCGCCTGCTGCCTGTAGGCAAAAAGCCGTACGCCTCTCCTGATACAACAACCTTTGAAACAGGCCGTGCCTGCTTCTTACAGGCAAAAAGCCGTACTCCATTCCCGATACAACAACCTTTGAAACCCGCTGGCGGGCTGCTTAGAAACCTGCTGGCGGGCTGCGGCTGTGCTGTGCAACCGTTCTGCTGTAATAGGTGTCTATAGTAGATACTATTTTTTGTATTGGAGAATACTTATGAAAGCTTGGGATTTTTTAGATGAGTATCGTGGAACGTTTTTTACCGGTGCATGGCCAACCTTGCCCGAAATGTTTAGAATCACCGTTAATCGCTATGGAGAAAGAGCCTGCTTTACCATTTATGAGCCGGATCGTATCAGCCTTAACTACCGTGAAGCTCTTGCACGTATTGAAGCAGTTGCCCGTTACCTGCATAGTAAAGGTATAAGCAAGGGTGATACGGTTGCAGTTACCGGAAAAAATTCACCTGAATGGACAATCGCTTATCTTGCCGTATTATTTTCCGGCGCAGTTGTAGTGCCGATAGACTACCAACTTAAAACTGAAGAACTTGACCTACTTTTAACAACATCTAGAGCCAAAATGCTCTTTGTAGACGAAGAAAAATATAGCCGCTATATCGAAAAGCCCGGAATATTGACCGAGATCATATCCCTTAAAGCAGGACTTGGAAACTATATTTATACCCTCGACGGTCCGCAAACGCCGATAGAAGAAGCGCATGAAACCGATCTCGCAGTAATACTTTTTACATCCGGCACGACCGGCATCCCTAAAGGCGTTATGCTAAGTCATAAAAACCTTGTTTCCGATTGTTACCTTGCTCAAGGCAACTTGGTAGTACTTCATACCGATGTCTTTTATGCTCTTTTGCCCATTCACCATGCGTATACCATGCTTGCCGTGCTTATTGTGGCTATCTCTACTGGAGCAGAGGTAGTATTCGGCAAGCGTATGGTAACCAAAACCATTCTCAAAGACCTCAAAGAGGCAAAGATTACCATGTTCTTAGCCGTGCCGATCTTGTTCAACAAAGTGCTTGCCGGTATTATACGCGGGATTAAGGCTAAGGGGCCGATTGTGTATAGCTTAATTCTGGCTATGATGTGGATTTCCGGTCTTATTAAACATATCTTTAAGAAAAATCCGGGAAAAGTACTCTTTGCCGCTATTCTCAATCAAGCTTCGCTTTCGACCTTACGCATCTGTATTTGCGGCGGCGGCCCCTTAGCGCCGAGTGTATTCCGTAAGTATAACCAGCTTGGTCTTGATTTTATTCAAGGTTATGGGCTTACCGAGACTTCTCCTATCATCAATCTCAATCCGGTGGAACATTACAAGGAAATGAGCGTAGGCAAGATAATACCCGGCGTTGATATGAAGGTTTTGAATCCTGATGAACGGGGTGTCGGCGAGATTATTGTAAAAGGGCCTATGGTTATGCAGGGTTATTTTGAACAGCCTGAAGAGACGGCAGCGGTTTTCACGCAGGATGGGTACTTAAAGACTGGTGATTTAGGCTACCTTGACAATGAAGGCTATCTTTATTTAACCGGCCGCGCCAAGAATCTTATTGTTACCGGCGGCGGTAAGAATGTATATCCTGAGGAGATCGAGAATGAATTCCAGCTTTATGAAGAGATCGAGCAAATCTTGGTGCGTGGTTTTGTATCCGACAAGAAGATGAAGATTGAGGCTATTGAAGCTCTGGTCTATCCTACGCCGGAGATATTCAAAAGTAACGATGAAGCTAAAACACGTATCAATACGATAATTACTGAAGTAAACCAGAAACTCTTGCCTTATCAGCGTATAGATCGCGTAACGGTTTTAGAACAACCTATGGAAATGACCACTACAAAGAAAATCAAGCGAGATGCTGTTTAGGGCGCTCAAAAGACTAATTTTAGCGTGAGTTTAGAGAGCAAACCCTTTATCAAAAGGGCTTGCTCCATAAGCTTGTAATGGAATAGTTCAAGAAGGGCGGTAATTTGCCCCTTATGTTCAGGGGTATTCTTACTTCACATGCTTTAGTATGTAGGGGAAAAGATCATCTTGCCAACGTGCTGACTTGATAATTACTGCCTCAACGCCTAAAGTTTTCATAATAATCTGTTGTTGCTCTGAACTGTTTGAAGTCAGGATAATAACAGGAACTTTGTGTGGAGAAAGCAGCAAACGCTTAAGAAACATAAAACCGGTCATGTCGTTAAAAAACGTTCCGGCAATAATAAGCGCTATATCTCCTCTTTTAATACGTTCAAGTGCATCTGCGCCTTTATCATAAGCTTCTGATTCTATTCCTCTTTCTTTAAGAAACATCTGCATTAATTTTCGGAGAAATCCACTACTATCAAGGTGAATAACTGTTCTCATAAATCCCCCGGTGCAAACCTAAGGTTATTGGTTAAATAAAAACCAGTATAAAGCATAGTATACTGGAGCCGACAATGCAAGTGAATCTATTGAATCGAGTACACCGCCGCGCCCCGGTATAATAGTACCGGAGTCTTTCATGTTTGCACTACGTTTAAGAGCGGATTCACCTAAGTCTCCTAGAATTGCTGCGATACCGGAAAAAAGCCCTAAGATAAGGGCAGCGGGAACCGGCTTGAAATGCCGCGCTATAAAAACTTCAGGCAGAAGATATACAGCCAGTACAGCTACGCTCACCGAAGCAAGGAGACCGCCTATGAAGCCGGCAACGCTTTTTGAAGGGCTAACCGCAAGTATACCACGGTTTTTAGCACCAAACAGCATACCAAAAGCCCATGCAAGGGAGTCATTACTGATGACAATAAGGGTATAGACTAAAATAACCAGACCGGCATGAGGCAAAGAGGTCATTTTAACAAGCCATGCCATTAAAAGTCCCGGATACATCATCACGGTAGAACCGGACGCGATTCTTCCGGCAACTTTCTCAAACTGTAAGCTCGAGGGAATTTTTGAGGGAATTATAGATGAAATAAGCAGCCATGAAAAACCGGCGACCATGGCAGCTGGAATACTTACCGGTAATCCAAAACCGGCAAGTGTTTGTATACCGGGAATAAGCGCGCCTAGCACAAGTATTTCGAGTCGATGAAGGGAAGCGTTATTTTTTATTTTCAAGAGGTTTGCTAATTCCAAAGCGCCTATGGCACTGATAATTATAGTAGTGATATTAACAGCTAGATGGTTTTGGTATGGCAAGAAAAGTGTTATGACAATAACCAGCGGTACACCGATCACAAATATGAGGAATCGTTCAATGATTTTGTTCATCTTTTAGCCCGCCAAAACGCCTAATACGCTTCTGGAAAGCAGATAGTGCTGCATCAAAATCTTCTTCCAAAAAATCAGGCCATAGTTTATCTGAAATATAATATTCAGCGTAGGCAGCTTCCCACAGTAAAAAATTACTAGTCCGGTATTCTCCGGCAGTTCTGATAATAAGATCAGGATCCGGCACATCAGGATTATCAAGATTTTTATTTATTGTCTCTTCAGTAATCGGCAATCCGACACTAATAAGCCGATTAGCTGCTCGTATTATTTCATCGCGCCCACCGTAATTTATTGCAAGGATAACCTGCATTTTTGAAAAAGAAGCTGTTATTGACAGGGCTTCATGAATCACATCAGCAATATCCTTCGACAAACTCGATAGGGAACCGGCAAAACGCAGACGTATCTGATTTTCCCGGTAAAAATCCATTTGTGCAAGCAAGTGCTGGCGGATCAGCCCCATAATAAAATTAACTTCTTCAGCAGTCCGCTTCCAATTTTCAGTTGAAAAAGCGTACAGCGTGAGGAAAGGTATGCCTCGGTCAGATGATGCTTTAACTATACGTTTGGCAGTTTTTAAGCCCTCAAGATGCCCTTGAGTACGCGCCATATTACGGTAACATGCCCACCGACCGTTTCCATCCATAATAATACCAATGTGTATTGGAGCTTGCTTTTGCATAATTCGGCATTTCCCCTAAACTATTCTGCATAAATATTTTCAGTAACATTTTACTGTCATTACAACGCGACGCTTTATCAATTTTACCGGTTCAGATATCTTGAAAACAAGAGCTATTATCGGTGGTTTTGAAAGCAGTAATTCTTACTTCAAACGGCTACACATTTTGAACTTATTGAACACCGCTGCCTGTATATATTTGAACAGAACCGGCTCTTCATTTTTATAGCCGGTTCTATGGCTTAATAGAGAAATACCTAAAAATAAAGGTATAGAGCGGTTATACCACCCTATACCTCCATAATCTCTTTTTCTTTTTCTGATAAAATCTTATTTATTTCGGCAACGTACTCTTCGGTACGTTTTTGTAGATTATTGGTTGTTTTTTTTTCTTCATCCTCAGTGATTTCTGTGTTTTTCTGCAATTTCTTAAGCGCCTCGTTACCATCACGCCTGATATTCCTGACTGCAACGCGTGCTTGCTCGGCAAGATTTTTTGCCTGTTTTACCAACTCTTTACGCCTCTCTTCAGTGAGAGGTGGTACCGTTATTCGTATCACTTTACCATCATTTGAAGGATTGAAGGAAAGATCAGAAGATCTGATAGACTTTTCGATCTCATTAATAAGCCCTTTATCAAAGGGTTGAATAATGATGATCCGTGCTTCAGGGATAGAGATATTAGCTACTTGATTCAACGGTGCTTTTTCACCATAACAATCAACACGGATCTTATCAAAAAGGGCAGCTGATGCACGTCCGGTACGAAGTCCGGCGAAACTCTCTTTTAAATTCGCAATACTTTTTTTCATCCTATCTTCGGATGTTGTAATAACCGTCTGCATGATTAAACCTACTCCCCAACTTTGAAGTAAATATAATCGACAATCGTAAGTACCGCACCAAGTTTTTTATTGTATTCACTAAGTGCCTGAGCAACACTGAGCTTTTCATCCTTAACATAGCCTTGGTCTAGGAAGCAAATACTCTTTAGATATTTATCAATCTTACCTCTTAAGATACCTTCACGCACTTTTTCCGGTTTTTCAGCCGTTGCTTCATCACTTTCTATCTGCTTACGGAAAAGAACGCTTTGTTCTTCTAAGAAAGCCGGATCAATTTTGCTGCGATCCAGCGCTACTGGGTTAAAGGCTGCAACATGAAGTGCCAGAGTAAAGATAAAAGCCTTTAGTTCTTCGCTCTGCAATACTTCCGGTTTATCAGCAGCGACTTTAACGACAACGCCGATTGCTCCATCGCCATGTATGTACTGGGTAAGTATTTCACCGGCATTGGCTTTAAGTACCGTAAGCCGCTTTAATCCCATGTTTTCACGGATCTTGGTTGCAAGTTCAAGGACTAGATTAGCGAGCTCTTCATTCGGCTCCGTGTAGCCTTTTTCAAGCGCACGGCTGATCACAAGCTCACCTAGCGCAATAAACTCTGGATTCCGTGCCACAAAATCGGTTTCTGCAGCTAGTTCTACCAAAACCGCAGTACCATTCTGTATTTTAATAAATATTTTCCCTTCATTAGTTGCCCGTCCGGCACGTTTTTCTACCGCCGCAAGTCCTTTTTCTTTAAGTATTTTTTCGGCTGCAGCAAAATCACCATTAGTCGACTCAAGGGCTTTTTTACAATCAGCAGGACCGGCTCCAGTTTTTTCACGGAGCTGTTTTACATCAGATGCACTAATTGCCATACGTACTCTCCTATAAATTAATTTAAGAATGAATAATTAAATCTCATGGATAATATTTATTCTTCATCGTAGACTTTATCTACATCAACCGGAAGTTCATCAATACTATCGCTGCTATTGCTCTCATTATTATTACTATGTCGGGATGACGAATGAGAATCACCGGTATAAGACTCAATATCAATTTCACGATCCTCTTCTTTAAGAGAAGCATCGGTCAATGTAGCTTCAAAATCTTCATCTTCTTCGCTTAATGTTTCGATAATTTTAAGCCCAACCTCATTATCAGCCTCTATAACTGCATTAGCAATAATTTGAGTAAAAAGGGTAATTGCACGGATAGCATCATCATTGCCGGGAATAGGGTAGTTAATACCTTCCGGATTGCAGTTGGTATCTACTACGGCTATAATGGGGATACCTACACGCTGCGCTTCAGCTACAGCGATAGATTCTTTACGAGTATCAACAATAAAAAGTATACCCGGAAGCTCCTTCATTTCTTTTATGCCGCCGAGGTTTTTCTGCAACTTTGCTCGCTCTTTGGCAAGAGTTGCCACTTCTTTTTTAGTGAAGTTTTCAAAAGAGCCATCCACTTCCATCTTTTCAAGTTTTTTAAGCCGTTGCAGGGACTTTTTTATGGTTGTAAAATTGGTCAACATACCGCCAAGCCATCGGTTATTGACATGAAACATGCCGCACCGCTCAGCTTCTTTTTGAATTGCCTGCTGTGCCTGCTTTTTAGTACCAACAAAAAGCACCGTTTTACCACCAGCGACATTTTTTCGCACAGCATCATAAGCATCTTTAATTGCCTGAATCGTCTTTTGTAAATCAATAATATGGATCCCGTTTCGTTCTGCAAAAATGTACTTTTTCATACGCGGATCCCAGCGTTTAACCTGATGTCCAAAATGCACACCCGATTCCAACAAGCTTTTCATAGTAACAACTGCCATATTCTCTCCCTTTATATGTCCGCCTTTATTTTGTGCCGGAGGCGGAGCCTTCCGAATCTCGCTCGCCGGCGAGTAATTGACTGTTTGCGTTTATCAGCATATTCAACAAGATTAAACCCAAAACAGTTTATACAATGCTATCCCCATAAGGATAACCACTGGCCCGAAGCATAGCATACAATTCATGTAATGGCAAGCCCACAATACCGCTATACGATCCTTTGATACAAGATATATAACAACCTGCCAAACCCTGTATTTTATAAGCGCCTGCCGCTCCTTGCCATTCACCAGTATCAAGATACCATTCTATTTCTCTTTCGCTAAGCTGGGTAAACGATACTGCGCTTGTTACCGATCGACATAGTATATGTCCATCCCATCCTCGACATAGAGCCACCGCGGTAATAACTTCATGTTCTCGTCCTTGCAGCATATTCAGCATATTACGGGCATCCTCACGATCAGATGGTTTCCCTAGTATCCGTTTGTCTACACAGACGATAGTATCTGCGCCACAGATCCAAGGAGGCGTTCTATCACCCAAGAGTTCAACAATTCTAGAAACTTTGCGTGTAGCAATATCTTCTACGATCTTTTGTGGTTCACAGTTTTCATCATACGACTCGTCTATTGCAGGCGGCATAATATTAAACGGCAAATCCAGCAATCTAAAGTACTCCTGACGCTGTAACGATCCTGATGCTAAAATAATAGGTTCCACAGTTGTCCTCTACATCTCTAACATTCGATCTCTTGATTCAAAGTACTTGAATCCCTACTCTTCAAACTTTCTTTAATTCACTCTTTCCACATAATCATTCGTTTCAGTGTTGACCATAATCTTTTCGCCTTGCTTGATAAACAGAGGTACCCGCACCGTCAAGCCGGTTTCTGTGATAATAGGTTTAGTGGCGCCGGATACGGTATCGCCTTTTACATAATTCTCACTTTCAGCCACAGTAAACACAACTTTGTAGGGTATCTTAATATCAATAACCCGCCCTTCCCATATAGTCAACTCATAGTTCCCGTTTTCTTGTAAATAGTACTTTTTGTCTTCCATACTCGCAATCGGCACTTCGTATTGGTCAAAAGTCTCTGAGTCCATAAAATGATAATTATCGGTATCGATATATTGATACTGACAGGTATGAACTTCAACTACGGCATCTTCAACTTCCGATTGAGTCATAATAGTCTGCGTCAAGATACTACCGTCTTTAATACTTTTCATTTTTACCCGAGCAAAAGCCCCTCCCTTCCCCGGACTAACAAATTCTCTTTCTACAACAATATACGGTTGCCCTTTTTGTAAAAGACAGGTGCCTTTATTAATATCCCCACCACGAATCATAGATTCTCCTTAAAGTATGATTATATCTATCTAATTATACGATAGTTTATGCGCTACCGTCTAGGGTAAGATTTGCTAAAATAATGAGCTTCAAGCATTGTATTCTTGTGCTATGCTTCAGGCAGCCTTAACAGCAGCTCCTCTTTCCCATACCCAGACCTCTTTTCAGCTTATTTGACTTGTTCTATAGGGCGCATCTGTGCTGCTTGTAGGCAAAAAGCCGTACGCCGCTTTGGATACAAGCGCCGAAAGCTTAGAAACAAAGCTGGCGTGTTACTTTAACATCAAATACAGCTCAATAGAAGTATTAGAAGGTTTCACTACGGTAGTAGTCAGTTGACCGGTTGCATTCTGCCAACTGTCATAGGATTGTATAAGCACTGAATGATTGTATAGATCAGGGTTGGTCTTTGAAATATCAAAGACCAAAGGCCCCTTAGAGTTATAAGCGTTATCCATTTTCCAAATATCAAAACCGTTCAGAGTATAGTCAATGTCCTTTATGCGAGAGGTAACGGTGCGATCAAAAGAAAGCACATGAGCCGGTGTATTCCCTGAAAAAATCAAAGCTTCACCGTAGCGCGACATGGCTTGATCAAAAGTCTGGCCTTTGTTCAGCGCACCGATTGCCATCGACAAAGACTCTATATCAACAGCATCATTGTGCGCTATCTCGTAGAGCAAAGCCGCACCGCCGAAATTACGGGTCAGATACGCTCCAAAGGCAAAGGCGGTCGCGTATGAAATCGGCTCATGCCATTCGGTAAGACCTGTACTATAGTATACGTTCAGAAAATAAGGCATCCATATATTAACCGGATGTTCCGTATTCTTTAGCGTAATACCAAGAAGCGGATCAATAATATCCTCTGCCATGAGAGAGAGCATCTCATTGTACCACCGTGAAGGTGAGAGCCCTTTTTCTACCGTCTTTTCATTAAAGTTGATCATGTGCTGTAGTTCGTGAACCGTCGTTGAATACACCAAGTCCGGGTGCTTTGCCATAAGAAACGAGTCAAGGTAGAGTATTTCAGCTTGGTTCGTTTTCACAGTCTGTCCCGACTTGTCCAAGTCCTCTTGTGAAAAGCTGTCCTTTGACCAAAAGAAGCCGGCAACCTTGCTTGCCTGCTCAAGATTTTTATCCCAATCAATGTCGTAAACCAAGATATGTATCTTCATATCACCGTCTATCCCGCCGCTGTCGTCTCTGCCATATTCATACCCGAAGATACCGGTAACATACCGGTAAATATCATCGAATCGTGCTGCCAGCTCTTCGCATTGTTTCTGACTTACCTCCTCACTTACCTCCTCATCAGCACGCCATATAACGCAATGTTCCGATTGCGCGGACACGACGGCTTTTATTTCTTCCCATGCGCCATCACTCTTCCCTTCAACCCAAAAAGTCTTTACTGCACCGATTTTTAAAGGCTCGACACTTATCGTCGTACGCGCTTGGAAGCGCGGCGCCTTTAGGTACGGCGGATTTTCGTTGAAGCGCCGAGCCTTCTCATGATCGAGCCGCTTTACATTCCCGTTAAGGAGGGTTGGGTCTAGTTCATCTATGTTTTGATTTAGCAGGGCATCGGTGCTGCGCTGTATTTCGGCAGGATAGATGCCGCCGGTCTGAGATGATTTAACAAGCAGATTGGACTTGTTTACCTTTATTAAGAATATAGTTTGATGAGTCATATTCTTAATAGTAAACACCGATTTCTCTTCAGGGAAGGAAAGCGATATAACCGTCTGCGGGTTATACGTTACGACGTCAAGCACCGGCGAGGTAGGAGGACACGCCGTGCAGAAAAAGAGTGCGAATACCGCTAATAATATTAAGAGTTTCATGTATAAAGTATACTACATAAAGGCGCAAAGAGCCTGACCTGTTGCCCTGCTCCTGCTTTTTTCAGGCAAAAAGCCACGCCGTCCGTCCTCGCTACCGGCGCCGAAAACTTAGACACAGGCTGACCTGTTGCCCTGCCCCTGCTTCTGTCAGGCAAAAGCCGTAAGCCGTTCTCAATACCGGCGCCGGAAGTTTAGAAGCAGGCTGGCCTGCTGTCTAAGTACTTCGATAGGGTGCTGAACAAATATTTTACATCTATAGGCTTGGCAATGTGATCGTTCATGCCTGCAGCAAGACAGGCGTAAACATCTTCCTTAAATGCGTTGGCGG
>JAITAM010000010.1 GCA_031284085.1 Spirochaetaceae bacterium | reverse complement strand
CCTTGCATACTTAGGCGCTCTCTTTCCTCTTACGGTAGCTATTGTTTTAGCTATGAAGAACCTTTCTCGCAGCAGCCGTAGACTGCTCTAAAGCTTAGTTTAGTTCTCGGCGCTGTAACAGAATCCAAAACAGCTCAGAGCTCCTAGCCAAAGGGGTCAGACCTCCGGCCAAAAAACAGGTCAGACCTCCAAGCCCAGAGGAATCATGAGTTTTGGTGTTTTTATGTCCTGAGCTCCGCCCCTACGCTTTGGAATTCCCCGATAAAACGGCAAGCTTCACGCATCCTGATACAAAATTATGCCGGATATTCCCGGAGATATGCCGGATATTCCCGGAGATATACCGGATATTCCCGGAGATATACCGGATATTCCCGGAAAAAAAGCCGTACTTCCACCCTTGATACAAGCGCCGAGAACTGAGAAACAGGCTGGCCTGCTTATCGCAGACGATGCAGGCCAGAGCTCAAAGCCAAAGGTGGAGACAGAGTTCCGGCTGTGTCTTTCAGATAAAAGCCGTACGCCGCTTTTGGTGCCGGCGCCGGAAACTCAGAAATATGCCGGCGTGGGCTGTTGACTTTTAAGGCTTTAGTTTTTAGTTTCTAGGTGTATGCCTTCTATTTTAATTGTTGATGATGAGCCGAGTATCTGTAAGGTACTAGGAGAGATCCTTGAAGATGAGCATTATACGGTGTGGACGGCCGAAGATGCGCTTGCCGGTTTTGACATTATAGAACAGGAAGATATCCGGCTGGTCTTCCTTGACGTCCTGCTCCCCAAGATAGGCGGGATTGAGGCTTTGGAAAAGCTGCGTTCAAAATGGCCTGATCTTGAGGTCGTGATGATTTCAGGACATGCTACTATTGATATGGCGGTGCGGGCGGTAAAACTCGGCGCTTTTGATTTTCTTGAAAAACCTTTGTCCTTTAATAAAGTGCTGACAGTCTGCCGCAATGCAATTACAGTCAATAAGCTGCGCAAAGAAAACCGCGATCTCAAAAACAGCGTCTCTTTCGGATATGAAATAATTGGTAACAGCCAAGAAATACGGCATATCCGTGATATAATTCGCCAAGTAGCGCCAACCGATGCACGGGTATTGATCACAGGAGAAAACGGCACCGGCAAAGAGCTTGTGGCACGAGCAATTCATAACAACTCGACCCGTGCCGATAAGCCTTTTGTGGAGCTTAACTGCGCCGCAATTCCTGATACGCTTATTGAGAGCGAACTGTTTGGGCATGAAAAAGGCGCCTTTACCGATGCGCTCAAGATGCGCAAGGGAAGGTTTGAGGCGGCGGATAACGGCACGCTGTTTTTTGATGAAATTGGTGATATGTCGCTCAGCGCACAAGCTAAGGTGCTGCGGGCAATACAAGAACAGCGTATTGAACGGTTAGGCAGTGAAAAATCAATAGAAGTAAACGTCAGAATACTGGCGGCAACGAATAAAGACTTGGAGAAGGAATGTGCCGAAGGCAGATTTAGGCAGGATTTGTTTTTCCGCCTTAACGTTATTCCTCTTTGTATGCCGCCTTTACGTGAGCGCCACGAAGATATTACGCTCCTTTTGTTTCATTTCTTGAGAGAATTTGATATGAAAGACATAAGCTTTGACGATGCGGCGCTGCAATTATTACATTCATACGGCTGGCCGGGTAATATCCGTGAGCTGCGCAACTGTGCAGAACGAATTACAGTCATGCACCGAGGAGGTGTGATTGGCAAAGAAGAGATTGCCGGCTTTTTGCAAGCCAAGAATTTTAAGCCGGCGCCTTCTTTTAACAATGAACTCTTTGAACTGTCTTATTCTAAAGCAAAGGATGCGTTTGAAAAACAATACCTTGCATTTCAAATGGCGCAGCACAAAGGAGACCTGCGGCGCACCGCTGAAATGATAGGTATTCACGTAACGAGTCTGCAAAGCAAACTAAAAAAACATGGAGGGAAAGGCGGAATCGGATTAAAGGGGTTAATCCGCTAATCTTTTTTCTGCCTGCACGCAATGGCTAAGGGGAATTGTTATCTTTTTTTGGGACCGGAGATAGGCGAGAAGCAGGAAGCAATTAAAGAGATACGAAAAAAATTACAAGAGCCTGAGGAAACATCGTTTTATGCCGGTGAGACGCCGGCCTGCGATATAGCGGCTTTTCTACAGAACGGTTCTCTTTTTGCATCGAGTCGGCTGGTTATTATCAAGAACGCCGATCTTATCAGCAAGAAAGACGAGACGGCTTTGCTGCTTTCTTATATACGATCACCGCAAGACGACACGATGCTTATTGTTACCAGCGATGAATTTAGGCTGGGGGAAGATTTGGATCCGGATCAGAAGAAGAAAGAGCCTAAGCCCCATCCTTTTCCTGCCGCCAACCGTAAAGTATTTTACGAGTTGGATGAAGCTAAGAAGATTGCATGGATTTCCGCCTTTTTTCAGCAGCAGGGACGAAGCATTACACCGGATGGTATAGAGATGCTGCTGGACTTGGTAGCGAATACCACAGATATTCTTAGGCAGGAATGTTCAAGGCTTATAGCATTTTTTGATGCTCAACACAAAATTACAGCATCTGATCTGGACACCGTGTTCTCTCACTCACGGCAAGAGTCTGCCTTTACCCTTTTTTCACGGATTGCATCGGGCGATCTCTCGCGGTCTTTGGAGACGCTGCACACGCTGCTTGCTTCAAAAGAAAGCCCTCAGGCAATCTTCGCCGGCCTGAGTTGGTGTTTTCGCCAACTGCACCAGTACCGCCTTTTGGTTGAAGAGGGCTTGTCAGATAACTTTGCCGCATTAAGAAAGGCAGGGTTTGCTGCTGCGGCTATTCGCAAAGATTATGCGGCGGCCCTTAAGCAAGGCTACAACGCTTCGGCGTGTCTTGCCCTTACCGCTGAATACGATTTGCTTATTCGGTCGCACGGGAACGCATTGGAGTCGGTCTTGATGGATTGGTATATATGTATTTTGCTCACACGCTGTAAATGAAAGGCAGGCTTGTACTTTAATTATATAGAAGTAAGCGGCTGATGGGAGTCGAACCCACGTCTCCAGCTTGGAAGGCTGGGGTAATACCGTTATACGACAGCCGCACTTGTATTCTTACCATACTGTATAGGAAGGTTTCTGTCAAGAGGCATAGTTTATCTCGGCTCTCAAGGCAAAATCTGGTCGTCTCACAAGACGGC
>JAITAM010000236.1 GCA_031284085.1 Spirochaetaceae bacterium | reverse complement strand
TACAGCCGGCTAAATCCGAAGGCAAAAGAGTATTCATAGTGTTCCTTATCTTATCCATAGCGCTTTTATTATGCACTGTTACTATCGTATACGCAACAGCAGGCCGGTCTGTTTGGCTTAAGGTCTGACCTGCTTGGCTTAAGGTCTGACCTGTTTGGTCTGAGGTCTGACCCCATTACGCAGTGGAGGCTCACTATAGGTCGGAGTGGAAGCTCTCCTCTAACCTCAAAACAGGTCAGACCTCTAAGCCATAGGATCTGACAGGCCGAAGTCGTAGGGCCAGACCTCATGTTTTCATCTGCAAGCAGTCGTAGGCACAAAGTTCCCGGTGCAAGTCTCAAGATCTTTGTAGGTCGGCTTGCTCCAAAGACTGCGCCCTTATAAATAAGGGCGGCATACGACCTTTCTCTTGAACGCAGGCAAGCCTGCTTCTATCAGACAAAAAGTCGTGCGCCTCGTGGGTAAAACAGGTCAGACCTCTAGCCCACACTAGGCAGTGGAGGTCTGACCTTTCTCAGCCGATTGGTAGGTATCGATTGGTAGGTATGGGATAGGCAAAAAGCCGTGCGCCGTCTCTGATACAACAGCGAAGCTTTGACAGACTAGGGCTGCTGCTCGCAGAGGAAACAGGCCGTTTTATGCGTGGATGAGCCTTTGAGTGTCGGCTCGTTGCTTTGGCACCGCTCAAACCGATGCGGACAGCGTGCATAAAAATAACACCCGGGCTGACGCACATTCGGCGAGGGAACATCTCCCGATAGAATAATCCGCTTCCGCGCCGCTTCAATCTTAGGGTCTGGAATGGGCGCCGATGAAAGCAGTGCTTTTGTATACGGATGCTGAGGGCTTTCGTATAAATCACGAAACTCACTGATTTCAACAATCTTCCCTAAGTACATAACCGCAACACGGTCCGAAATATATTCAATGACGGCCAAGTCATGGGCTATGAAAAGGTAAGACAGCCCCATCTCTTTTTGTATGTCCTTAAAAAGATTGAGTATCTGCGCCTGAATTGACACATCAAGCGCAGACACCGGCTCATCGGCAAGCACTAGCTGCGGGCTTAAAGCCAAAGAGCGGGCAATACCAATACGCTGGCGCTGCCCGCCTGAGAATTCGTGCGGGTAGCGGTTCTTGTAATACGTCAAAAGCCCTACCATGTCCATAAGCTTCTCCACACGGGACTGTATTTCAGACTCGCTCATGGAAAGAAGGCCGCGCTGTTTATAAATACGCATGGGTTCTGCAATAATATCGCCGACCGTCTCTCGTGGATTGAGAGAGGCGTAAGGATTCTGGAACACTATCTGCATATTACGCCGCGCATCCAAGAGTTCCCGTTTGTTTAAGGTATTGAGATTCTTGCCGTTCAGCAACACATCGCCGGCTGTCGGTGTATAAAGCCGTGAAACGGCGCGCACCACTGTTGATTTCCCACAACCGGATTCACCGACAAGCCCTAATGTCTCGCCCTTCTCAAGTGAAAACGAAACGCCGTCCACCGCATAGACAAACTCTTTCTCCTGTCTAAAAAGACCCTTCTTACCGACAGGAAAATACATCCGTAGGTCTTTTACTTCCAGTAAACTCATTGTGATCTCCTCTCCTTAGCGTATTTCCAACACGCGGCGCTATGCCCTTCTCCAAAATCGGTCTGCGGCGGGTAGGCATTTTTGCAAGACGCCTGAACTTCAGAGCATCGTGGGAAAAACGGACAGCAAGGCGGCAGATTGATTACATTAGGAGGCTGTCCGGGGATGGAAAAGAGGCGTTCCCGATTTTTCTTGTCAAGGCGCGGCACCGATTCAATTAAACCTCTGGTATAAGGGTGCTTGGGCGCTTCAAATATATCGTTTGTGTTGCCGCGTTCCACGACTTTTCCTGCGTACATGACGTAAATGGTATCGCAGATACCGGCTACAACGCCCAGCGAATGGGTTATCAATATTACAGCGGTACCAAAGCGCGCCGTTAAGTCCGTCATCAAGTCGAGTATTTGCGCCTGTATGGTTACATCAAGAGCGCTTGTCGGCTCATCGGCAATCAGGATTTCAGGGTTGCAAGAAAGCCCCATCGCAATCATAACCCGCTGGCACATACCGCCTGAAAACTGGTGCGGGTAACAATTTATCCGCTCTTCCACCGCAGGAATACCTGCAAGGCTGAGCATTTCTATTGCTTTCTTTAAGGCATCTTTCTTTGAGAGCTTTTGGTGTAACCGTATTGTCTCTATCATCTGGGTAGAAATCCTCAAAAAAGGGTTGAGGCTCGTCATGGGGTCTTGAAAGATCATCGCAACTTTCCCGCCGCGAAGCGCCCTTGTCTGTCTTGTGTCCATTTTAAGAATATCTTCACCGTGGAACAGAATCTCACCGCCCACAATCTTTCCCGGCGGCTTCTGCACGAGATTCATAATCGAAAGGTTAGTTACGGATTTACCCGAACCGGACTCGCCGACTATGCCCATTACCTCTCCTTTCCGTAGAGAAAAAGAGACGCCGTCTACAGCTTTTACAACGCCCTCATCGGTAAAGAAATGCGTTTGTAAGCCTTTTACCTCTAAAATTGTTTCATCTGTTATAGTTCCACTTGCCATATACACCTTCCTTCTATGTCCGGTTTTTACTTTGCGGATCAAAAGAATCACGCAAGCCATCGCCTAAAAAGTTCATTGCAAATAAAAAGATCGTCATTGCAAGGGCTGGAGCGATCAAAAGCCATGGGTAAAGCTCCATGCCTTTAACGCCGTCTGAGACAAGAGACCCCCACGAGGCAAGCGGCGCTGAAACGCCAAGCCCAAGGAATGATAAAAAGCTTTCGTTCATAATAAAAGAAGGCAGGGAAAGCGTCGCATAGACGATAATTATCCCCAAGGTGTTCGGTAAAAGATGTTTACCGATAATACGGGCAGTCCCCGCGCCGACTGACTGCGCTGCCTGAACGAACTCAGCGTTTTTCAAACTCATGATCTGTCCACGCACAACTCGGGCAATGGTGAGCCACGAAACCAAAGCTATCGCTACAAAAAGAATAAAAATGCTGCGTCCCACAATCGCCATTAAGATTATAACGACAAGCATATAAGGCAGACCGTACATAACATCAACAAAGCGCATAATAAAATTATCAAGCCGCCCGCCTGCATAGCCTGCCATTGCGCCGAAAAAAATACCTATGATAAGAGCTGTAATAGTGCCAAGCACGCCGATACCTATGGAAATGCGTCCGCCGTAAATGATCCGAGAAAGCATATCACGACCAAGTATATCGGTACCCAAGATGTAGACCCGTTTATGCAGCGGATTCGTCTCGACATCAATGTGCATAGCATCGAGTTCCGCCTGTTCTGAGGCGGTATATTCGCTGCGATTCTCTTGAGCCATCACCTTTGCCAGATACGCTTCACGGGTCCGGATCATTACAACGCCGGCGTTCTGAAAAGAAGGCGGCAAGTATATATGTTGAATCTCCTGCCTTTCAAAGGGATAAATAGGCAAAATAGGCGCAAGAAGAGAAATGAGTATATAAAACAACACAATATAAAGACCTGCCAGCGCCATTTTATTCTTTTTAAGCCTGCGCCACGCATCTTGAGTTAAGGATACAGGCTTTACATTTTGATTAAATTCATTGAGCGCCGCGACAGTTTCAAGAGCGCTGTCGGCTTTTCTTGCAAAGGAAAAAGGTAATTTTTTCATCCTCAAAGCCTGCCTATTTATATGAAATACGCGGATCGAGTAATCCGTAAATAATATCAACAATAAAATTCATTAAAACAAGGATCAATGAATAAACAATAATCGTTCCCATAATGAGTGTGTAATCTCGGTTAAGCGCAGAACGCACAAAGAACGTGCCAAGCCCGGGTACTAAAAAAATACTTTCTACAACAACCGAGCCGGTTACAATACCCGCGCACGCTGGCCCTAAATAACTAACAACCGGAAGCAGAGCGCCCTTGAGAACGTGCTTAAACATAATAACCGGCATTGAAAGACCTTTTGCGCGCGCAGTCCTGATATAATCAGAACGGAGAACTTCCACAATACTGGCGCGTGAAAGCCGCGCAATATAGGCAAAGTAGGGCATGGAAAGCGTAAGGGACGGCATAATCAAGGTGCGCAGTCCCTGCCTACCGGTTATCCAGCCTGAGGTAGGCAGCCATTTGAGCCATACCGCAAGGATCAACATTAAAACAGGGCCGGCTACAAAAAGTGGAACCGAAATCCCGAGTACCGCAATAGACATGCCGCCGTAGTCAAATACGGTATTTTGCCGGAGTGCGGAAATAGTACCCACTGTTACACCCAAAATCAAGGCAAGTACCAGAGAACTCAAACCCAAAATGAGTGAATTAGGCAGACTTGACGCTATAAGCTCATTTACCGTGAAATCTTTATTCTTAAAAGATGGTCCTAAATCCCCGCGCAGCACATCGCCTAAAAACCGTAGGTACTGCCTCGGCAAGCTCTCGTCCATGTGATATTTCTTGAGCAAGTTCTCCATAACAGCTTGCGGTACTTCTTTTTCACTCGAAAAAGGACCGCCCGGAGCAAGCCGCATCATAAAGAAGCTCAAGGTAACGATAATAAACATCGTTGGAATAATGCTTAAAAGTCTTTTCAGTATAAAATGCCCCATTGATCACCTCCTAAAAAAAACGGCGGAGAAATGTTTATCTCTACCGCCGTCACCTGTATTATTATAATAAGCGCTATTTACGCTTAATACCGACCCATGGGTGAACGTCCTGCGGATTAGTATACCAACCATCCCATTTGTCTAAGTTAATAATGTTCTGGGATACATAGTAATAGATCGGGATGATCGCCTGATCACGAGTAACTGCAATCTCTTCCGCCTGATGCAGCAGGTTATCCCGTTCCGCACCGCCCGGAAGGGTGGAAGCTTGACGCAGAAGCCTGTCGTATTCCGGATCGCTGTAATGACCATCGTTGTTGCCGCCGTTCGTGATGAGCAGGTCCAAGAAGTTCTGCGCATCGGCATAATCGGCTATCCAACCTGCCCGCCCCAGCTCCATCCGGCTTGTTTTCCGTTCCTCAAGGAAGGTAGCCCATTCAAGATTCTGCAAGGTTACGTTTACCCCAAGGTTGTTTTTCCATACCTGCTGGAGGTATTCGGCGATAACCTTATGGCTGTCCAGCGTGTTGTAAATAATGGTAAAAGTGGGAAGCCCCTGTCCGTTAGGATAGCCTGCTTCAGCCAAAAGCCGCTTTGCAGCGGCAACGTCATAACCGGTACCGGTGGCGGGTTTATAGTCGCCGATAGGCGGTGCAAGAGCAAAAGCGGGAAGTTGTCCGCCTTTAATCACTCGGTCTATGAGTTCTTGCCGATCAAAAGACATTGAAAGAGCTTTGCGAATCCTTACGTCCTTGAGAATGGGGTGATTGACATTCGCATAATAGAAATAAGACCCCAACTGTGTGGAAACATGATAATCATTGTCGAGTTTCAGTTGGTCGATGAGCGCCAAAGGAATATTGGTGCTCCAGTCAACTTCTCCGTTTTTGAAGGCTTGATACGCAGTATTGGTATCTTCAATGGGGAGGAAGGTGATTTTGGTCAGGAAGACATTCGCCTTGTTCCAGTAGCGCTCGTTGGGAATAAGCACCAGCCGGTCATTGGGTATCCATTCTTGCAGCACAAAGGGACCGTTGCCGACAAAGTTTTCCTTTTTTATCCAGTCGGCGCCGTATTTCTGAATGACGTGTATCGGCACGGGCGAGAAGGCTTGATGGGAAAACATATCAAGGGCATACGGAACGTTTCCGACCAAGGTTACCTCAAAGGTTGAGGAGTTCACCGCCCTAATGCCCACATCCGAAGGCTTGCCGCCTTGGGTGTTGTAAAGGTCCGCCCCTTTTACCACCATGCCCGCCATATAAGCGTATTTTGAACCGGTGGTAGGATTGAGGTGATAAAGCCAAGAATCCACAAAGGTCTGGGCGTTAATCGGCGTGCCGTCGCTCCACGTGAGTCCGCTTCTGATTTTGAAGGTGATCACCGAGCCGTTGGCGCTAATGGTCCAGCTTTC
>JAITAM010000134.1 GCA_031284085.1 Spirochaetaceae bacterium | reverse complement strand
GAAGGAGGCAAGGCTAAGCATGGTTTCCAGTCGGAAAAGTTTCCGTGACGGCGTCCGCTCAAAGTTGACAAAGTGCATGAGCCAATTAAATATGTCTGAAGAATTATTCATAAACATTAGAAGTAACATTATTTAGTGTTAATGCTTAAAAGAACGTATCAATAAACAACCGGCTCTGTCAAGCAGGGCGATGATTCGGATTTGGTTGACAGGCGCCGGCTATTTACGATAGTCTTTCCGCTATGCGCTTTTCTAGTTTACATACCCATTCCAATTTCTGTGATGGGAAGGATAGCATTGAACAGTTGTGCGATGCGGCCTACAGCAAGGGGCTGAGCGCCATTGGGTTTAGCTCTCACGCGCCGCTTAGCCGCAAAGCCGGCTTCCACTCTGACTGGCATATGCCGCAGGAGAGATTGGGCCTTTATCTTGATACCATAGGCAGACTCAAATCACAGTGGGCGGGGAAATTGCAGGTTTTTGCTGGTCTTGAAGCAGACTACATTAAAGGAGCAATGGCGCCGGCCGACTTTCGCGGCCGCGAGCTCGATTACATTATAGGCTCTGTGCATTACGTGGTGCCGCCTCACGGAAAGCCTTTTGCGGTTGACGGTTCGCCTGAAGAATTTGAGCAAGGGCTTTATGAGGGCTTTGCCGGCAGATGTGAAGCTTTGGTAAATGCTTACTGGGATTCGGTTGAGGAGATGATCCATGCGGGCGGTTTTGATATTGTAGGCCATATAGACCTTATCAAGAAAAACAATCGTTATCATCGCTACTTTTCGCCGGAAGAGGAGTGGTATTACGCTCGCATGGAGCGGGCTGCCGCGCTTCTTGCCGGCTCTTCTTTTGTTGTGGAAGTCAATACCGGCGGGCTAAACCGCGGCACCACCGATGAGCTGTATCCGTCAATACCACTGCTGAAACTCTTTTACAAAAATGATGTGCCGGTTCTTGTTACCTCAGATGCTCATTGCACTGAACACGTAAATGGTTTTTATGAGGAGGCGTATCGTACGCTTCTTTCGCTGGGATGGACAAAGACAGTTTTTTTTGAAGGGCGTGTAGACGGGAAAGCGCTGTGGGAAAAGGAAAGCATCTCCTGGGGGAATTGAACCCCCGTTGCGAGGATGAAAACCTCGTGTCCTAACCACTAGACGAAGGAGACACAACAAGACCTAAGCTAGCATATAAATTTATTCTTGTCAACCCATTTATGCAGGCCGGCTTATCGTGAAAAAAAGAATTGCCCTTGTTACTATGCTGTCAAAGACTGTACACTAGCCTTAAAGTTTTAACTCAAAGGATCCTGTTACAAACAGATTATGATGAAAAAAAAAGTTGCGCTCTTAGGAGCAACCGGTTCAATAGGCAGAGCAGCCCTTGAGGTGATCCGAGATGCTCCTGATCAATTCGAAGTAGCGTTGTTGACAGCGCACCGGAATATTGGCGCCTTAAAAGAGCTGGCAGTCGAATTCCCTTATGCACAGTGTACAATCGACAATATTGCTTCTGCAATCAAAAACTCAGATGCCGATATAGCAATCAACGGTATAGCAGGCGCAGGCGGGCTGGAGCCGTCTTTTGCAGTCGTAGAAGCGGGCATGGACCTTGCCCTTGCCAACAAAGAAACAATGGTTATGGCGGGGGCTTTAATTCAGAGAAAGGCGGCGCAAACTGGTTCCCATATCATTCCGGTTGATTCTGAACATTCTGCTTTGTTCCACTTACTTCTAGCCCACGGTGCAGGCGCTGTTGAGGAGCTTCTTTTGACTGCTTCGGGCGGGCCTTTTCTAAACCATACTGAGGAGCAGTTGGCGCGGGTTACGGTGGAAGAAGCTTTGGTGCATCCGACATGGAAGATGGGATCGGTAATTACTGTTAATTCGGCGACTATGGCGAATAAAGGGCTTGAAGTCATTGAAGCCGCACGGTTTTTTGATCTGCCGCTTGAGAGAATAAAGGTTGTGATTCACCGTCAAAGCACAGTTCATTCCATGATCCGCTGCAAAGACGGCACTGTGTATGCACAGTTGTCCGTGCCCACCATGCGCCTGCCCATACAAAAGTCTTTGTACTATCCGTATTCTGCACCGGAGCCGCTCATTGAACGCCTCAATTTTGATAATCTTACCCTCAGCTTTGAGAAGCCGGATTATGAGCGCTTCCCTTTATTGGCCATGGCTTATCAGGCGGAACGCGAGGGGCCTTTGTATCCTGTTGCTTACAATGCTGCTAATGAAACCGCGGTAGGGGCATTCTTGCAGGGGCGTCTGCGTTTTCTCGACATAGCCAAAATTGTTGAGTATGTTCTTAAACAGGATTGGAACGGCGCAGCGGCAGATAGGCAGGTTATCTGGGAAACGGACGCTCACGCCCGGTATCTTGCAGAACAAAGTATATCTTTTATAGTATAAGAGATTATGGCAGCGCATTACAAAAGAGCCGATTATTGGACGGTTAAAGCACACCAAGAAGGTTTTCCGGCACGGTCGGTCTATAAACTTAAAGAGATAGATGAAAAGTTCTCTTTTTTCAAACGGGGCCAAAGGCATCTGCGTGTGCTTGACCTTGGTGCTGCGCCGGGGAGCTGGAGTTTGTATGCCTCCCGCCTTGTAGGGAAAAGCCTTTTGTTGACTGCGGTTGATACGGCGCCGCTTTTGCCGGCTTGTACCGCTGAATTGTCCTCGTCATTGGAGAGCTTTGTTTTTGTACATGGTGATATGACAGACTCGTGTACCCGTGAATCTGTGTCTGCGCATGGTCCTTTTGATATAGTGATGAGCGATGCTGCGCCGGCAACGACAGGAAACAGTTCTATAGATACTATGCGTTCTCTTGTGCTTGCTGAGAGTGCTTTGGATTATGCTTTGCAGTTGCTTGTAAAAGGTGGGAATTTTGTTGTGAAAATCTTTCAAGGCAACGAGAGTGCGGCTTTACTAAACCGGATTCAGGGCTTATTTCTCCGTGGCAAAAGTTTCAAGCCGCAAGTATGCCGCAACGAGTCCTTTGAGACGTACTATCTAGGCTTACAAAAACGCTAAGCTTCAGGCCGCAGGCAGGCACGGCCTCTTACAATTTCTTCCCAATGTAAAACACATATCCATAATACTGTTTGTATTGTGAATACAACTCCGCCTCATGCCGCATATACGCAATAAATGCTTCAACGGTTTTATTACCGGCATGTTTTTTCAAAAATGTTTCTTGCGCCGATTTTTGCGGAGTAAAATAAGTATCCGTCCAGCAAGTTTCGGGAAGCGTGAATACGCCGACAGGAAGGAAGCCCGCCTTTTGCATTATGGAAACATTATGCCCTATTGTGTCCATTTCAGGAACAGCGTCAAGCCAAAACTTTTCAATTTCAGCGGGGCGTTCTTCGGTAAACCATGACTCGTATGTTACTGCTAGAAACCCGCCTTTCTTGAGGAAGCTCTTCCAATGATTCAAACCTTTTTCAAAGCCTATATTGGCAATAGCGCCTTCAGACCATATAAGATCAAATTCCTCATTCTCAAACGGCAAAGCATCCATTGAGCCGACAATGCCTTTTACCCTGTCTTGCAAACCGAGTTTCCCGGCGCTTGCATTGAGTTTTTCAATCGAGCCGGGGAAAAGGTCGAGGGCGGTAATGCTTGCTTTTGTATTTTGTGCCAAAACCATCGTTTGCCCGCCTGTGCCGCAGCCTAAATCAGCAATTTTTGATTCGGTTGCAAGATTGTCGATAAAACCTAACGCTCTAACGGTTGCTTCGGGACTGCCGGGCCCCTGCCGTTCCAGTTCCACAAAATATTCATTGATTAAAGCAAAATCGAACCCTTGTATTTTTATGTCTTCCATATCCAACTCCTTTTTATTGAACCGGCGCTTCTTTTATACATTTCATATATAAAAGATAATTTATACCGATATGTTTTGCGAATCTCTGCTTTATTCTGTGCACTTCTTTATATCCTAGCTTCTCATATAATGCTAAAGCGTTTGTGTTTGTGTCTGCTGCTTCCAGCATATATTTATCGTATTCAGGCAAGGTAAATATATAATTCATAAGCGCCGTTGCAACTCCTTTATTCCGATATTCAGGAGCGGTTGCAACAAATTCAACAGACGCCGTTCTTTCATCCATTTCCAATGGATACTTTGGGTATCTATTGAAATAATTGCTAAGAACACTATCGGCAATGAGTCCTTTGATCGTTCCTAAATGCTTCTTTAATATTTTCTTATCGTGCCGTATACAAAAAATTCAACGGCGCGTTTAATCTCCATAATTTCATACCTCCAATCCAAACACAGGCGCTGCCCCAAGGGGTGGCGCACACCACTATTTTTATTTAGCCAGCTTCTTTAATGGTTTTATTGTTTTTAATCCCCAATCATAATGACTTGAAGTTGCGGATATTAAATATGAACCTAATGATGTCGTTCCAGTCCATTTATATTTTTTCTTTGTAAACAAGTCATGATCGGTATGTTTTTCAATTAAAGCCATTATGTCTTGATGGCTTTTTTTGAGCATTGTTATTGCCTTTTTTAATTCCGTCCCTTTATATTTTTC
>JAITAM010000223.1 GCA_031284085.1 Spirochaetaceae bacterium | reverse complement strand
GTCGGAAAAGATCATTATCCGTGATACGCTTTCTTTTTGTAACGGCAACAAGAGCAAAACCGCAGCTCTCCTTGGCATAGGGAGGAAGACCTTACACCGCAAACTAGGTAAAAAGGCGGTAAATATTGTTATCCCTCCGCCGCGCGAACGAAAAGACGATATTTCCTTGCTGATCGCTTTCTTTTTGAAGGAATTAGCTGCGGAAAACAACAAGACAGTTGAGAATATTGACGAAGGCTGGCTTCCTTTTCCCATAAGCATAGATCTTGCGGAGTCGAAAAAGATCATTATCAGTGATACGCTTTCTTTTTGTAACGGCAACAAGAGCAAAACCGCAGCTCTCCTTGCCATAGGGAAGAAGACCTTACACCGCAAACTAGGTAAAAAGGCGGTAAATATTGTTATCCCTCCGCCGTGCGAACGAAAAGACGATATTTCCTTGCTGATCGCTTTCTTTTTGAAGGAATTAGCTGTGGAAAACAACAAGGCGCTTGAGAATATTGACGAAGGCTGTATTCCTATTCCCATAAACACAAGTCTTGAGGAGTCGGAAAAGATCATTATCCGTGATACGCTTTCTTTTTGTAATGGCAACAAGAGCAAAACCGCAGCTCTCCTTGCCATAGGGAGGAAGACCTTACACCGCAAATTAGGTAAAAAAGCGGTAAATATTGTTATCCTTCCGCCGTGTGAACGAAAAAACGATATTCCCCTGCTGATCGCTTTCTTTTTGAAGGAATTAGCTGCGGAAAACAACAAGACAGTTGAGAATATTGATGAAAAGGCGCGGGCGGCTTTGTACGCTTACGACTGGCCGGGCAACGTAAGGGAGCTTCGCAACTGTATAGAAAGCGCCGTTGTTATGGCAAAGGGGAATGTTATCACGCAGGGCGATCTGCCTCCGACCATCCATTCAAGTGCGGAGGAAGGCTGGATTCGTATTCCCATAGGCACAGATCTTGAGGAGTCGGAAAAGATCATTATCCGTGATACGCTTTCTTTTTGTAACGGCAACAAGAGCAAAACCGCAGCTCTCCTTGGCATAGGGAGGAAGACCTTACACCGCAAACTAGGTAAAAAAGACGAGGATTTGCTAGATGAAGAGTAAGTGCGGCAGGCATATTAACAGCGGCGCACAAATGGCGGACAAAATAAGATGAAAGAACAGGCAGCTTTTTCTATTGTATATGAAGACGCTCATATCATTGTGGTAAACAAAGCGTCCGGTATTGCAGTCGGCGCTGATAGGTGGGACAGCTCAAAAGACAGGCTGGATCGGTTATTAGCGCCCGTATGGGTAGTACACAGAATTGACAAGGATACATCGGGCATTGTGGTTTTTGCGAAAGACGCTAAGACGCACAGGGACCTCTGTTATGCTTTTGAGCAAAGAAAGGTGGATAAGACCTACCACGCCGTTGTCAGCGGCAGGCCGCCATGGAAAGAGATTTCCTGCGAACAGCCTTTGGTTGTTGACGGCGATAAACACCACCGCACAATAATCGACAAATACCAAGGCAAGAAGTCTTTGACACAGTGCAAGGTTCTTATCGCGGCGGGCAATTATACTGTGGTGGAATTAAGACCGCAGACCGGCCGCACCCACCAGATTCGGGTGCATCTCGCCTATTTAGGGCATCCTGTTATCTGTGATCCGCTTTATGGTACTATGAAGCCGGTCTGTCTTTCGCAGTTTAAGCGTGCGTGGCATGGTGATTTGCCCAGCGAACGCCCGCTTTTGTCTCGGTTGGGGCTGCACGCATCAAGTATCCTTATTCCCGGTTATACTGTGTTTAACGCCCCATTTTCTCGCGATATGCACTCGGTCATTGCTCAAATGAAAAAATGGGGTCGTAATCTCTAGGCGGCGTTTACTTTAAGGAAAATATCAAACTTCGTACTGTATAACTTTCTCGCCTTCCACCTTAAAGGTAGAAACATTATCCGACAAAAGCGATACATTGTCTCTGGTCTCATTGATAATGGTTTCGAGGTTTTTTATAATCTGGCTAATATCATCAATTTTATTCGTTACTTCGTTGACTTCTCCACTCATAATCCTTGTCGTCTCGTTCAAGTGTTCCATTTCATTTATAACCGAAGCGCTACTACGCATCATGGAGCCTGCACCGTCTTTTACTTCATCGGTAATGACTTTTATTTTCTGCATTGCTTGGAGGACTTGGCTGCTGCCGCTGTCCTGCTGATTCATGGCGTTCTTGATGATCTGCTCTTGTACTTGTACTTCTTCAACAAGTTCGGAAATGATGTTGAAATGCTCCTGCGATCTATCCGAAAGCATCGTGGCGGTGTTGATCTGCTTTCTTAAATTACTCAAAACTTTGCCGATTGACTTCCCTTGAGTTGAAGAACTTTCCGCCAACTTACCGATTTCATCGGCAACAACCGCGAAACCCTTGCCGGCGCTGCCTGCATGAGCGGCTTCAATAGCCGCATTAAGCGAAAGAAGGTTGGTTTGTTGCGCTATGCTTTGTATCATGGTAGTCGCCTTAATAAGCCCGTCTGATGCGGCTACCAAGAGCTTCATAATATCGGTTACTTGCTGGATACTCTCTTTGCCGGATTCTGAGGCCTTCTGTAACTCCCCGATAGTCTCTGAGTTCTTTCCCAGTGTATCCGCTACCGACTTGATATTGGCAACCATCTCTTCAATAGCAGATGAAGATTGTATAACGGCTAAACTTTGATTTTCGATAGAATTGTTCACTTGCTCAATATGATGCTTGATTTCATCAATCGTGTCATGAATACCTTTTACTGCTTTTACCTGATCGGCGGTTTTTTCTCTGGTGTTGATCACGGTGTCGGTGATATGGTTTGCGGATGCTATGGTTTTATCCATGGTTTCCGAAAGCTGGTATACAATATTCCCTAATTTTGATGAGGCGTCCTTGGTGATGGTAATTGCCTGCGCCAGATTAGTAATAGAATTATTGAAATTCTGCGAAATGATACCAATTTCGTCTAATGAATTTATATAGATTCGTTCGGTCAGATTTCCTTCAGACATACTCTTTAGTACAGGAAGCATCGCTTTAAGCGGGTTGGTAACGAATCTTCCTATAGCTGAGGCCATAAAAGCTCCGACCACCATAAAGACAACGGTAAATAGAATAACCCAACCGTAGAGTCTATTAAGTCCGCTAGAAAATTCTTTTTGTTCGATTGCCAGAATGAGAAACCAATCGTTAACATCTACCGGCGAAAAGCTTATGTACATAGTTTTGCCGCCGAAGCGATAGTGGGCAAGGCCGTTTCTCGTCAATAGTATACGCTTTGTAACCTGTGCTAAAGCATTTAGCGATCTATCGGATGAGGCCTGAACAGTCGGATTAAACTGTTCCAGCACATAGTTCAAATTAGGGTGAGCGATGATTGTTCCCGCATTATTCATCATATAAGAGTAACCGGTAGCTCCAAAAATCACATTATGGGTGATTTCATTCAAGAAATTGCTGTCTTTTCTGCCGATAAGAGCGCCGACCACCACATTATTGACTTTGATAGGTACGGCCAACATAACAACCGGCTTATTGATAACTCTGCTGATAATGACATCGGAAATAGACTGCGTTCCGGATAAGACTTTTATGATATAATCACGATCCGACAGGTCGGTAGTACTTTCATCTATTATATAATGCGCCACGCCATTCATATCAACAATAGCAAAATCTAAATAACCGTGGCTTTCAATTTCTTGAAAGAGATTTTCACGTTGTACCGTCCAGTTCATGCTTTTTATTTCCGTGCGGTTTGCCATATCTTGCAAGCCGACCAACTGCGCTTGAAGTGTGGTACGGATCACATAGACTCCTAACTGTGTTTGATTTAGAAGGGCTGAGGTTGTACTATCTTGAATAAGCTTTGAAGAAATGCCCAACGTAATGATGCTTATAAAAAATATAACTCCCAATACCAAAGCGCCGACCAATACAGTTATTTTTGCCGATAACGTCATCTGTTTTGTATTTTGCAATAGTAAAGATAATAACTCTGATATTTTTTTAGGCATTTTCATAAAAGCCTCCCCCTCCTCAAATACTAACAAAGAGCATGGTTATGCTCTTTGTTACCTGTTTTGCTCAAGACCTTTTTACAGTAAAAAGCCCTATAATCAGGGTTACTACGGCGCGATACACATCTACTTACCGTTGCTTCCTTCCGAACCTGGCGGGGTTAGGCAGCGTGTATCCGCATAGCTCCTGACTACAGGGCTTATTTATAATAATACACCACTACTTCTGTGTCAAGTAGCTTTTCACAGGCACAGCCTGTTTCAACAGGCACGGCCTGCTTCTAAGGTTATTGTATTGGGATAAGTTATTTCTGCTTCTTGAACTAACCTATTTCAGCCTCTTGAACCGATTAGCAGCTCAAGAGGCTGAAACGGCGGTTTTCTGGAAACAGAAGCCGCTATTTAGAGCGAACTATCCGGAAGCCGTTATTCTGTCCTCTGCTCGACGGCTCGAATTGAGTCCGGCGCGCACAATAGAAGAAATCGGATGCGCTGGTCCAACCTTGTGGGGGGTTTTTCGGATCTATGAGTGTAGTACCATCTGCCGCAAAGATGTTCACGGTATTATTAAACGCCCCGCCGCGGATTACACGGTTCTCTCCCTCCTGCGCCCCTATCGGGTCAGTTACCGGAGCGGCGGCGGCATAATCATCATAGTTTGCAACATACCGGTCATAGCACCACTCCCACACGTTTCCGTGCATATCGTAGATGCCCCACTCATTCGGCGTCTTGGTTCCTACCGCATGGAGCATCTGTTTCGAGGTGCCTTCTACGATGATAGCGCTGTTTTTAGCATACCATGCGGCTTCGGCAAGGTCGTTTTCGGTGTCACCGGTGTTGTACCGCGTTGTCGTTCCGGCGCGGCAGGCGTATTCCCATTCGGCCTCAGTAGGAAGCCGCCAGCCGTTTGCCGCACGGTTCCATTCTACATTCCATGTCGGCACAAGCCAGTCGCCGCCGGTCGTTACCGTATACGCAGGACTAAGCCCTTCTTTTTTGCTCAGACGGTTGCAGAACTCTACAGCGTCTTTCCAACTTACAAAGTTAATCGGAAGCTTGTCTCCGCTTCCCCTGAAATTTGCCGCGCCTTGCCCTGATATGGCCTGCTGTTCCTCTACGGTCAGCCCCATTATCTCCTCCCACTCTTTCTGGGTTACTTCGTACTTCCCGATATAGAAGGACGATACCGTTACCTCATGCTGGGGCTGTTCATTCACCGCTACAAAGTCCACATCAGGACTTCCTCTCAAGTAGCTGCCGCCTTCTACCAGCACATATTTTGCCTCGTCTGGAACCGGCGCCTGAGGCTCAGGATCGCTATTGCCTGAATCGCAGCCCGCCAAAGTCAATACCAACGCTATAACGGAAAACGGCACAAAGCCTCTCATTTTTCCATTAACCGATAGGCCCGCCGGCCAATTCTTTTTGTCTGCCATTTTCTACTCCACGAATTCCTTCGTAATGTTTTATGCGGCGGTTCCTATAACCAACGGTCATAGTATTGGAACACGTTCCGTATTCGTACGCCGTTCATGTGCGCACCCTCATATCCGCCTTGCCGGTTTTACGACCATATACACCTCCAGTTTCTATACAAGCCGCTGGTTAGATTCCTGAACTAAGTTATTTCTGTCTCCTGAAACAGCCTATTTCTGCTTCTTGAACTAACCTATTTCAGACCTTTGAACTAACTTATTTCTGCTTCTTGAAACAGCCTATTTCAGACCCTTGAACTAACTTATTTCTGCCTTTTGAAGCAGCCTATTTCTGCCTTTTGAAGCAGCCTATTTCTGCCTCTTGAAACAGCCTATTTCTGTTTCTTGAAGCAGTCTATTTCAGACCCTTGAAACAGTCTATTTCAGACCCTTGAACTAACTTATTTCTGCCTCCTGAACTAACCTATTTCTGCCTATTGAAACAGCCTATTTCAGACCTTTGAACTAAGTTATTTCTGCTTCTTGAAACAGCCTATTTCTGCCTCCTGAACCGATTAGCAGCTCAAGAGGCTGCAATGGCGGTTTTTTGGAAACAGAATACCGTGGTCAGCACATAAAAAATAATCGCCGCCAGATTGAAGCCCGCTCCGGCTAACGCATCGGGTATCAGACTTGGGACTGTGGAATGGATAAGAATGAAAAAAATGGACAGCGGCAGCGGAGTACACAAGCCAAAGACACGCGGGAACTTTGTCTTTCCACGCAGAATAACCACAGAAACAAGCAGCCAGCCGATACCGGTCAGGCCAATAGCAGGACACCATGTGATATACAAGAAGTCGATAAACACCGCCGCCAGCGCAAATACCGGCGCGGCGCTTGCCCCGTCCATTCTGACCGCCGCCTTGCACAGTTCGCCAACATAGAAATACGAGGCATGAGCGAGAGGCGACCATGCAAACGCAACGAACAATGTCCCAATACTCACGGCTGCCCAGCGGCGTCCGCCGGATTTTATCATCTGCCAAAGGTGATAGAGGGCAAAAAACATGAAAGGTATCGTGAAAGCGGCAATCAATGCGCCGGCCGCAAGCCGTTCGGTGGAACCCTCCATCATGACGACCGCAAGCTTTTTGTCTCGGATCAGAGGGGATTGCATGATAGCCGGATAACCCGCCAAATCGGGCTTAAAGCCTACCAGCAATATGTCTCCAATCGTCCACGTGATGCCGCAAAGAATACCCGATACAGCTGAGAGTTTTATGAGCGTTGCCTTACTCATGCTATACACCTCCTCTTGTTCCACCGCCTGACCCAAACCTTCGCACCGCATTAAGTTAGATTTATATAACAAAATTAGTCTATTGTAACATTAAATTTATGTCAAGCGAATTTCACAGCCGTAGGCTGTTTCTAAGCTCTCGGCGCGGCAAGCACAGGTGGCACAGGTCAGACTTTGCCTTAAGAAAAAAAAAGAGTAGAAAAAGAACAGCTGACTAAAGCAAAATGCCATGTTTACCCCGTTATTATGTATGGCATCACATTATTGTCCACGAGGCCATACTGATTTAGGCTCCACGTATTATATCTTCTCGGTAGTTAATCGGTTCCTCTTTGAACTCGATCCCGATAAGATGAAAGAGCTGTTCCTCGCCATAGTCGAGGAAGCACTAACGGTAAAAGGTTTCAAATTCAAACTCTGGAACTTTTGCATCATGTCGAATCACTTTCACTTTCTTATCACCCCAGCCGAAGGACAAAGCCTTTCTGAGATATTGAAATGGATCAAGATGGTCTTTGCGATCCGCTGGAACAAAATGAACCACAAGACCGGACATTTCTGGGGAGATAGGTTCTATTCGCGAGTAATAACGGACAAAAAAGACTTCTGGGATGTATATAACTACATCGACCAGAACCCTGTTAAGGCGGGACTTGTAAAAGAACCGCGTGAATGGAAGTACAGCGGAGCGTATCATCGGGAACACGGGATTACAAAGATTGTCTCTTTCGTGGACGACACAATCTTGAAGTCAGAGCTGAAGGTACTCCAGTGAATCAGGTCAGACCTGTCCTTACATGAAGCTGGCCTGTGGATAGCGCCCTGCGAGAAAAGAACCGGCGGTTTCGTTGCCCTTGACAGCACATTCGCTTAAGCTTGCACCTCGAATAAAAGCGGATAAGAAACCGGCGCATAAAGCATCCCCCGCACCGGTAGTAAAAACAGTCGATAACGGCACAGTCGGCACTCGCTCAAGAACACCGCCTGAACAGACGTAAACACCCCGATCACCCAGCTTAACCACGATAATCGGAAAAGCCCTTTGAGCGCTCAGAGCGGTGAAAAACTCCTCCCGCTTTGCCTCCGA
>JAITAM010000198.1 GCA_031284085.1 Spirochaetaceae bacterium | reverse complement strand
TAACGCCAGACCTTCAACCTGTTGCGCTGAGGCTTTGGTGCTGCAAGCCGGGAGAGAAGTGGGTGTCCGACATAACGTATCTGAAGACCAACAGCGGCTGGCTGTATTTGACGGTGATATTGGATTTATGGGATCGTACCGTGATAGGATGGGCATTTTTGGAGGACAGGGAAGCCGACCATGTATGCGATGCGCTTATGATGGCCTGCACTAACCACAAGCCGAAGAGCGATCTCCTCTTTCATTCGGACCGGGGAGTACAATATTGTAGTAAAGAATTTCGAGACGCGCTGTCGGCGTGGTGTCCGCAGGTCGGACGGAGTATGAGCCGGAAGGGGAACTGTTGGGACAATACCTGTGCGGAGAGTTTTTTTAAGACGTTAAAAGTGGAAGTGGATAAGGTGGAAGGGACGCGCACGAAAGAAGAGGTGAGGGTAGAGGTATTTGAGTATATTGAACTGTATTGTAATAAGCGCCGTAGACATTCGACGCTCGGCTATGCTATACCGATAGCATTAACACATTACAGCACTGGTTCCGGCGCTGGTATCAAAGGGCGGACGCACGGCTTTTTGCCTATAACAGGTTTCTTTGTTTGGAAAATAAATGGCGTTGCGCTGTGCATCAGAGTGGGCAATTTTTATTAAATACACAATTTATTCATGAAAGGAAGGAGAAGGACAGAAATCTGTACCCTCTCCTCGTTAAAATGAAACTATTCTTCCCACAACCACGTTGACAAGTAGCGTTCGCCATTATCCGGTAAAATCACTACTATAGTTTTGCCTTTGTTTTCCGGCCGCTTTGCAATAGTAAGTGCAGCTTCAAGAGCAGCGCCCGATGAAATACCTATCAATATACCTTCCTCTTTCGCAAGCCGACGAGCAGCGTTACCGGCTTTAATATCGTCAGTTTGGTAGATTTCATCTACGATTGCCGGATCGTAGACGGCAGGCTGAAACCCTGCCCCAATACCCTGAATCTTATGCGGCCCCGGTTGTCCTCCTGACAATACCGGCGATGCTGAAGGCTCAACAGCGATAAGTTTTATTGAAGGGTTTTTACTTTTGAGATACCTTCCTGCACCGGTAATAGTTCCACCGGTACCAACCCCGCTAATCAAAATATCAATAGCACCTTCAGTATCTTCCCAGATTTCCGGTCCGGTTGTTTTTTCATGTATAGTCGGATTTGCAGGATTGTTAAACTGCTGCGGAATAAACGAGTTGGGAATAGATGCCGCAAGCTCTTCGGCTTTGGCAATCGCACCCTTCATGCCTTTCGCACCCTCGGTTAATTCCAGTTCTGCTCCCAAGGCTTTAAGTAGTTTCCGCCTTTCCATACTCATGGTCTCCGGCATGGTTAAAATAATACGGTAGCCCTTCACAGCCGCCACAAAAGCAAGTCCTATACCGGTATTACCGGAAGTCGGCTCAATGAGAACAGTCCCCGGCTTAATCTTACCCTCTTGCTCACCGGCTTCAATCAATGCAAGTGCAATACGATCTTTTACACTTGAAAATGGATTAAAGCATTCTAGTTTTGCGTAAATAATTGCTTCGCTTTTGTTTAGTTTGTTGATTCTCACGAGGGGCGTCTTGCCCACAAGATCAGTAATTTTCTCTACCCGTGCCATAATAATGTTCCTCCTAAAATATAAAAGAATATAAAAATTCCTAGTAAATACATGGGATATTATATTAGGTATAACTATTTTGTCAAGACTAAGACAAAGCATAGCTGGCTGAAGGATGCTGAAAGAAAGCGCACAGGCGATTATGCTTTTTACGGAAGCTGTGCTTGTATTAGCCTGAAGCGGCCTCTCCGCGCAGGTTCTCACGGGCATTATCTGCCTGCGCCCGTTTACGCCAAGCATGCAGCGCGAGGGCAAGCGCAATAACGGCGTAACTAAAGGCATCGCGGAAATATTCACCTATCATTGCGGAGCCAAAGAGATTGGTGCCGGCGCGGGGTACAACGATGTACATAAGATGGAGCAGCACGGTCCCTATGAACACGTTCTGTATTGATGCTTTGCTCACCGAAGCGCCGCCTACTAAAATAGCTGCCGCCGCAAAGAAACCGGTTTGTTTGTGTGCGTTGTAGGTTGCTATGTTACCCATGTTCTGTAAAAAGATGATCTGCCCTATGCTCGCCAATACTGTACTGATCATAATGGCTATGATTCGGGTGCGATCAACTGGAATACCGGCTGCATGAGATACGCTCTGATCCTGCCCTATTGCCCGCATATCCTGTCCCAGCTTGGTTCGGCGAAACCAGATAATGAACAAGCACAGCAGCGTAATGACCAGATAGTTGGCAATAGGGAACGAGATAGTCCCAATACGCAGCGGTATGAGGCGGTCCAATGATTGGCGTACCGAGTCAAGGGTAAGGGTGTTGCGGATACCATACCCGCGGCTTAGGGTGATGTTAAGGGAATGAACCGGAATAAGCGATCCCATGAGGTAGAGTACGACAAATTGGTAAAAGCCGTCCATGAAGAATCCGAGGATATAGCCGGTTACCATCTCACGCCCGCGTGCTTTGTTAAGGATTATACCGGCAATCCACCCAAGAAGAGCCGCTATAGGTACTGCTATAAGACTTGCAAAAATCAAGCCCGGTACACCGATGATGTTCCAATCAACGGCAAAGATAAGTCCGATTTGTCCCGCCATTGCTCCAAGGACCATGCCGAAGTTTATGCCCATACCTGCCATGATGGGGAGGATGAGGCTGAAGACTAGAAAGCAGTTGCGTCCTATGCGGGTAACTATTTCTTGTGTGATAGAGGTCAAAGATAAGCCGGAGATTGGTATTGCTGCAAAGGTTATGATAATGAAAATAAATACGACAAGGTGATCTGCGGCAAAACGAATAAGTCGTTTCATAATGACTCCTTTAATGCTGTTGAAGATAAGAACGTGCGCCGATTATACGGGGGCCAAAGTATTTATCGGAAAGAGGAGAGACAATAACTCCGCGCCGCGGCCCCTCAGAAACGGCATGAATGATGTGATCGGTATCAAAAAGAATTGCCACGTGGCTTATCACGCCGCGGTCTGCAAATGCAATGATGTCGCCCGGTTCAGCCTGTTCAAGTTGAACCGCCATGCCGGAATTCCACAACCCTTTTGAGCTATGCGGCACCTTTATACCGGCTGCTTTTTGGTATACAAAGGATACGAAGCCGGAACAGTCAAAACCATCAGGCGTGGTGCCGCCGTATCGGTAGGGGGCGCCGCGGTACTGTTGGGCAGTTTCAAGGATGATCTGTCGTATGTTCTGGGCGCCTGATCTGCCGGCGCATACAATGCATAACACAAAAAGGAATGATATTTTTTTAAGGAACATAGATACAGTCTGCCCTGTACGGCCTAAAAAGTCAAATGGGCAAGCACGGACCTGTTTCTAAGCTTAAGCTACACTGTTGTATCGGGAACGGAGTACGATTCTTCGTCTGAAAGAAGCCATAGGCTATTTCAAAGCAGCAATAAGCTGTACAGAGTGCGGGTGTGTAGGTATACACAGAGGCAGGAATAGTGATCGGATCCGGGTCGGAATAAGAGTTGGAGACAGGTCGGATCACGGATCAAATTTAGCTAGGCTAGATGTGTGGAAAACACGCAAGCTATAATGCAACATTTATAAAAGAATTGATAAGATGAATAGTAATTCACTTGGTATCGTTAAACAAATCATCGCCGACTATGGCGAAGAGATACTCGGAGCTCCCAAACGACTAAAAGCTTTCTTTTTCGATCTTACTAAAGACGAATCGAAGCCACTGCGTACCACATTTGGGCGCTGCATTGAAGATGCGTATACGCACTCAAGGCAGCAAAGGATGCCGCCATGTGTATCACGTAAAGCCACAATTGCACAAAGGGTGTATGAAGAACATAGATTGGACACAGTACTTTGTGGTAAAGTGCTGGACATTCTGGAAGTGGCGCTGTATGGAACGGCAAGCGCAGCTTCCAAAGCAGCGCCTGTGCCTCAAGTAGTGTCGTCTATAAAGTCGCAGGTTACCTATAGGTTGAGCGTAAATATGTGGGAATCAGGCCATTTCAGCACGGAGTAACTGTTTGCTATGGTGCATAACAAGCAGTTACTCCAAGAGTACTGGTGCTTGTTATGCGATTCTACCGAATAGAAACCTACTGTGGCGTATAGTCATAGTGGATGCAGGATAGTCTCAGGATCAGCGGGTAAGATCATAAAGATATGAGATGCCTAGAACTAGTGTGTACCGCAAATCCTTGTGGCCTATGTATTTTTTGTGGCGTGTAGTCCTGATGGGAGCAGGGTAGTTTCAAGTTCATTGGATAAGACTATAAAGATATGAGGTGCAGACTGAAGGACATAACGCAATACTTATTAAAAGAATAGACAATATGAACATTAATTCACTCTACATTGTTAAATAAATCATCACTGACTACGGAGAAGGAACAGTTGCCAATCCCTAGCGGCTAAAAGTCTTCTTATTCGAGCGTATAACACCGCGACACTGCTTGTGGCATAAAATGTCAATAACATCCATGTTTCGGTTATCAATAGTGCGCATAGTTTCTCTACGGTCATTGATAGCTAGATGTAATTTGAACTCGTAAAATCATCCGATAAAATTTTTTCCTCGTTCTGCACAGGCTATAAGCAAGGCTATGGGGACAATAACCCTAAGAAAATCCCCCGCGTCATGGAGGCGCGGTGCAACGGCAGGGCTAAATATTTTTACTGCGGCATATTTATTCTTATCTTGCCTAGCACCGCTATCAATGTTATTATACTCTCTAAATTAAGAGTGAAAGGAGCAATAATAACAAGTGCGAAACGTAACTCCGTCAAAAATACTTACTCCGCTGACTATAATACT
>JAITAM010000149.1 GCA_031284085.1 Spirochaetaceae bacterium | reverse complement strand
GCAAGGGGCGGGATAGGCTGTTTCAGAGGTTGTTGTATCAGGAATAGTGTCCCGCTACTTGCCTGCAAGTAGCGGGACAGGCTCTTTCAAGCGGGCTTGCGGATCATTCCCCGCGAGTTGCGGGCCATTCCCCGCGAGTTGCGGGCCATTCCCCGCGAGTTGCGGGCCGTTCCCCGCGACTTAAAAGCCATCCCGGATGAGTCAGAAGCCATCCCGGATGAGTCAGAAGCCATCCCGGATGAGTCAAAAGCCGTCCCGGATGAGTCAAAAGCCATCCCGAATGAGTCAAAAGCCGTCCCGAATGAGTCAAAAGCCGTCCCGAATGAGTCAGAAGCCGTCCCGGATGAGTCAGAAGCCGTCCCGAATGAGTCAGAAGCCGTCCCGAATGAGTCAGAAGCCGTCCCGAATGAGTCAAAAGCCGTCCCGAATGAGTCAAAAGCCATCCTCCACAAAATCAGGTCAGACCTCACCTTGCTTCTTGCAGGCAAAAAGCCGTACCCTTCTCCCGTTACAACAACCTTTGAAACAGGCTGTGCCTGCTTTGAAACAGCCTGCGGCTGAGACCTCCCGCTCAAAAACAGGTCAGACCTCTAACCCAGAACAGGTCAGTCCTCCAAAGCAAAAGTAGCCGCAGCCTAAAACAGGCTGCGGCATTGATATCAAAGGCGGACATACAAGCTTTTTGCTTGATAGAAGCAGAACAGGGAACATAAGCCAGTCTGTTCCAATGCGGTACTACTTAGCAGCGCCATGAACTAGATCAGACCTCTGGTCCACTATTTAGTAAAACATTATAAAAAATATTGTAAAAAGAGCCATACTTCGCATAACGGGACTGTTTACGCTTCGCAGCCGGCTCAGGCTACGGTTTTGCTAGGTCGGTCGATCTACGACTTCGCTCCCATGCAAATTATGCATACTTCACTCTGCCCCGCCGCCCGCCTGCCAGTAGACCCTTATAACCGGACACAAAGCCTTCAGTGGCGAAGCATATACAGCCGGAACATTATATGCAATGTATTCTAATATTTTTGGAATAAAAAGTAGGTTATTAAAATAAGCGGTAGGCAGTTTCGTGCCTAACCGCCACGGCATTACAAAAAAATCTTAATGCTTTGAAATCTTATCTATTTTTTGGGCTGCTTTTCTCCCGCTCCATTTCGAAATCACAATCCCGGACTTCAAATATCTCATCCAATATTTCAAGACAGTAATACGGGATAATTTGAAAATCTTAAACGTTCGCTTATATAAACAAAAGGCAATAAGATACCAATCCGCGCTTTTCAAAAACAACCAGTATGGCTCAACTTGTCGCTTGCTTGATTTGCCGGAATAGTTTGTATACACGATCTCCAATAAACGTTCATCTCTGATGGCAGTAATTATGTCTTCAATATCAACCCTGAGCATTTCCGTTCCGATCCACGGTGTATAGCCAATGGTTACTTGCCGCGCTTTTTCTTCAATGCTATCGAATTCTATCGAATTCTTCTTCGGTAAGCTGCCCTTTTATTTCTACAATAACATTAACGATGTCTTTATTGTTAAGGGCGGATTGTGTACCTACCCATAAGCGCGGTCAACACAATGATTATGTCACCGGTAGTGAAAAGTCCTTTTTCTATTCTGTACTTATTAACAATCCCATAACCATCATGAGGTCCGGTGTAGAAAACAGAGGAATTCCGGCATGGTCAATCGTTTCCACGTCCCGGTATATGGTCCTGAGAGATATGTTGAACATTTGAGCAAGTTTTTGAGCGGAAACCTGTTTATGCCTAAGCATGAACATAATAATCGCTATGATTCTTTTCGAGTTTTTTCATTTTATTCTCCTCATTTTTTAAATGATTATAGAATTCTTGACAAAAATTTGTCAAGAAGTTGTTGTAAGATACAATTACAGTTACTTGCAGGAAAGCTGAAAGATTTGCATAGGAGATGAGCGATGATTTACTCAATAATTTTATTTTGATGACTCTTGTCCACAGACCCTTGGACGCACACGAAAGCAAAAATTGGTGAATTCAGACGATCCATTTTTGGCTTGAGCATTTGGTTGTCATACAAACGGCAATTATCGTGAATAAACTACTTGACTTGTTGGAATAAAAAATCAAGCCACAATGAGTCGCTCATTTGCTAAAATGAAACACTCTCATACCAAAATAAAGCGACTACTTGACACACGATAAGAGTTTTATCCCATGGTGCGATGGTCTCTCGCCTCTCACGTATAGAGGAGGGTGTAATTGCTGCATTTCACCGGCTGTTTATAATAGAAAACTGATACCCGTCATCGACAAGGTTAGAGTAAAACTCGTTTAAGAGCGCCGCCAATGCCTTAGTCCGAGTATGGCCTATCATAATAACAGACCCTGTGCGATTAGCTTTGCGCATACCTTCTTTAAGCTGGTTAAGAATATACTCTCTATCGGAACTGTTATCCAAAAATATATCCCGTTCGGCAATATCCATTCCCTCTCGCCGTGCCAAAGCAGGCACAACACTTGTCGCTATCGTGCGCGAGTCTAAAAAAACTATTCCCCATTCACGGCATACTTCGAGTACCGTTTCCATAATACTTTCATCCTGCGTTATTTTTGACCCTTCGTGGTTGTTTATCCCCGCTACAGGCCACAGCTCTCGTAAGTTCTGTTCGAGAATTTGCCGAACCTCTGCACTTGTCATGCCGGTATACAAAGCGCCCGGCCCGGGGTTCTGTCCCCCTATGGCCTCCATAGGTTGGTGCAAAAACACTTCCTTACCTGCCGCACGAACACGCCGCGCCACTTCTGCTGAATGAGGCAGGCCGGGTAATACCGAAATAGTCAATCTGCCGGGAAAACGTAAAAAGGGTTCTATATCGGTCAAATTATTGCCGGCATCATCAATAACAACGATCAAAGTTCCCTGAGCAACCTGCTGTTTTGACGGAGGGTCTACAAAAACCGCTCTTTCAGATTCGGGCGCTTGTGGATAAAAAACCGGTTCGGTTACCGTTTCCGTCTTGAATTCCTGTTCCGGCTCCGGTTTCTGCTCCGGCAAAGCTTCGGCTTGAGGAAGGGGAGGCGGCGGCTCAGGTATTTTGAGCGGAATCTCCTGCACCGGCAGATCCGTTGCAGAGGCCGTCTGCTTTATCTGAAGAGACGGCGCCATGTACCCTATAAAGAAAGCGAAAAAACTTACGATAAGAGCAATTAAAAATAGTATGGTCATTACCAATACAAGAGACTGATCCCGACCGTTTAATTTCTTCATAATCTTTGGCTTCTAGTATAACTCGATAAAAGAGTGCTGTGAAGATGAAAGAGCAAAAAGCTTAACAGCGCCCTTATAGCCGTGTGCTTGTCCCCTAAGGGAAGGCTCTTGGTGCTTGGGGATATTTTATACGCCTTATACTTTTTCGATTTGATGCTTTCCTAAAAGACCGGATGGTTTTACTAAAAGGACGATGATAAGGAGAATGAAAGCAAAAGCATCGCGGTAACCGGTTAAGGTCGGCAGGAAAGCTATGAGCATAATTTCAATAAAACCCAGAAGGAGGCCGCCAAGCACCGCACCGGCAATATTGCCAATGCCGCCTATGACCGCAGCGATAAAACATTTGAGTCCCGGAATCATGCCCATAGTCGGGTTGAGCTGTGGGTATTTCAAAGACCACATAATGCCTCCAATAGCTGCAAGAACGGATCCGATACCAAACGTAAAAGAAACAACCCGGTTTACATCTATACCCATAAGTCGGGCAGCGGCAAGATCCGTTGACACAGCCCGCATTGCCATACCAGTTTTTGTTTTCTGGACAATGGCAAGCAATACCACTAAGAGAACTGCGGTTATTACCGGAATGTAAAGACTGATGTTGACGAAGGAAATACTGCCTATATGCACAATCTGGTTAAATATCTCAGGCACTATAAAACCTTTGGGGCGGCCGCCGAAGATAACCGTGGCGAGGTTTTCCATTAAAAACGATGCGCCGATGGCGCTGATCATAATAGAAATCTTCGGTGAATGGCGTAACGGCTGGTATGCTACCCGTTCCAAACACACACCAAACAATCCGGTAAGCCCCAGCGAAACGATAAAAGCCGCCCACCACGGCATAATGAGAAGGGTCATACAGTAGAAAGCTATATAACCTCCCAGCATGAATATATCGCCGTGGGCAAAATTGATAAGCCGCAGGATACCGTAAACCATAGTATAACCGATGGCAATAAGCGCATAAAGGCTTCCTAAGGAAAGAGCATTGGTTAAATACTGTAAAAAAAGAGCGATGGTCATTGCGCTTACTCCACACTAATCAATGGACAGACTGTATGTCCGGTATTGACTAACAATGCCGGACAATACCGAAGTTTATGGATTAACAATAGTCTTAAATACGAACTTTCCGCCTTGTACCGTTTTAATAAAGGCGCTCTTGGTAGCATCGCCGTTGGCATCAAGCGTTACGGTGCCGGCAGCTCCTTCAAACCCTGAAGTTTTAGCAATAGCATCGCGGATCTTCTGCCGATCGGTGGATCCGGCACGTTTGATAGCATCAAGAGCAACAAGATACCCGTCATAGCCAAGGGCTGTAACCGCAGCAGGTTCTTTATTATACCGCGCCCGGTATTCTTTCAAGAAGGTTTCTGCAACCGGATTGGCAGCGTATTCTGATGCAAAGAAGGTTGAGAACACAGCGCCTTCAACCCGCTCGCGTCCTACATCAATGAATTCAGGGGTTTCCCACGTATCGCCGCCTAAAAACGGTATATTCAGTCCCAGCTCACGCGCCTGCTTCATAACGAGAGCGGATTCGGTGTAGTTACCCGGCGCAAAGATAACATCTGGTTTGAGCGTGCTGATTGCCGTTAATTGAGCGCTGAAGTCCTGATCGCCTGTGTTGTAATCAACCGTTGCAAGGATGGCATTGGGGTTTTTGGTAAGACTCTTGAAGGTATCGCCAAAGAATTTGGCAAGCCCAACCGAATAATCATTCGACACTTCCCGTACTAATACGGCGGTCCGTGCAGGAATTTCGCTAAAAGCATAGTTTGCCATAACGGTTCCTTGAAACGGATCGATAAAACAGACACGGAAATAATAGTCGTTACCGGCAGTTACAAGAGGGTTGGTACATGACAATCCGATGACCGGCACCTGAGCCTCTTTTGCCACTTCACCGCCTGCCATTGCCAGAGAAGAACCCCATGATCCAAGTAGGACTGTTGCTTTATCCAAGTCGACAAGGCGCTGCACCGCATTAGCCGCCTCAACTTTATCAGACTTATTATCCGCCACCACAAGCTCTATTTTGTAGGTAGTGGTCCCAATGGTTACCGTTGGATAAAGCTCATTAGCAAGCCGTATGCCCTCTAATTCCATAGCGCCGCCCGCCGCATTTGCTCCGGTCAAAGGCTCAAAGACACCGATTTTGATAACATTACCGGCTGTACCTGACTCTTGAGCGCCTCGTGCAAAAACCGGCGCCATAAGCGCGGTAACCAACGCCGCAAATATTAGTAATTGTTTCATAACAATTCCTCCTTAAATATCGATAGTATAAACTTTAGAGAAAAACTAAATCCTAGTCAACAGGCTTGAGGCGCTCTCCTGCGTCAAGAAGGCGGCGGCTGTCTTTTTGCCGCCTTCTTTTGTATTCATTTTTTCTATATGCTCATCGTATGATAGATCTACAAAGTCAAAGCGACACTCGTGAGGTAGCCTTGCTCAAAGTAGGGGTGAAAGGGCTTGAATACCCGATCTGCGTGCTGGATAAAGTGAAAAAAGTCCAGTATACGACAGCGCAGGTTGATCTCTATGCTAATGTGCCGCCGTGTTTTAAGGGGACGCACATGAGCCGGTTCATAGAAGTTTTTCACCGCTACCGTGAAAATATATCTATGCACCGGTTTTTGGATATGCTGGAACAGGTGCGAAGCGCGCTGGGAGCGGAATCGACTTTTGGGCAGGTAAGGTTTCCTTTTTTTATAGAGAAAGCAGCGCCGGTTTCCGGCCTTATGAGCATGATGTCCTACGAGTGCCAATATCAAGGGCGGGTGGATAGCGGCGGGCGGCAGTTTACCGTTACTATTTCGGCGCCTATTACAACGGTCTGTCCGTGTTCCAAGGCGATAAGCAACCGGGGCGCTCATAACCAGCGGGGTATAGTTACCGTTACTGTGGAATTGGGGCCGTTTTTTTGGATTGAGGATATTATTGCCATAGTGGAGGAATGTGCATCGAGTCCGGTTTACTCGCTTTTGAAGCGGGAAGACGAGAAGTATGTTACGGAAGCGGCTTATGATAATCCCAAGTTTGTTGAGGACATTGTCCGCGACGTTTATACCAGAATACGGGACTTAAAGAAGTTTCCCTATTTTTCAGTGGAGGCGGAGACTTATGAGAGTATTCACAAACACAATGCCTTTGCCTATACGGAATATCGGGGAGAGAAAGGCTAACAGCCATAGGCTGTTCCTAAGCTTTCGGCACTGGTATCAAAGGCGGAGTACAGCTTCTCGCAGGCCAGCCTGTTCCTAAGCTTCGGCTTTGTATCAAAGGCGGAGTATAGCTTCTTGTTTAGGCTGAACGCTAGGCTTAGTTGAGAGGTAATGCCTAACCTGCCTTGCTTATAGTTCACTGGAAGCTTTTTAATGGTTAGCTTCGCTTCTGCGCCGGGAACGGTACACGCTATAATGCTTGAGCTGCCTTGCTTATAGCCTGCCGGAAGCTTTTTAATGGTTAGCTTCGCTTCTGTGCCGGGAACGGTACACGGTATAGTGCCTAACCTGCCTTGCTTATAGCCTGCCGGAAGCTTTTTAATGGTTAGCTTCGCTTCTGCGCCGGGAACGGTACACGGTATAATGCCTGAGCTGCCTTGCTTATAGCCTACCGGAAGCTTCTTAATGGTTAGCTTCGCTCTTGCGCCGGGAACGGTATACGGTATAATGCCTAACCTGCCTTGCTTATAGTTCACCGGAAGCTTTTTAATGGTTAGCTTCGCTTCTGTGCTGGGAACGGTACACGGTATAATGCCTGAGCTGCCTTGCTTATAGTTCACCGGAAGCTTCTTAATGGTTAGCCTTACTCTTGCGCCGGGAATGGTACACGGTATAATGCCTAACCTGCCTTGCTTATAGTTCACCGGAAGCTTCTTAATGGTTAGCCTTACTCTTGTGCCGGGAACGGTACACGGTATAATGCCTGAGCTGCCTTGCTTATAGTTCACCGGAAGCTTCTTAATGGTTAGCTTCGCTTCTGCGCCGGGAACGGTACACAGTATAATGCCTAACCTGCCTTGCTTATAGTTCACCGGAAGCTTCTCAATGGTTAGCTTCGCTTCTGTGCCGGGAACGGTACACGGTATAATGCCTGAGCTGCCTTGCTTATAGTTCACTGGAAGCTTCTCAATGGTTAGCCTCGCTTCTGTGCCGGGAACGGTACTCAGTATAATGCCTAACCTGCCTTGCTTATAGCCTGCCGGAAGCTTTTTAATGGTTAGCTTTACTCTTGCGCCGGGAACGGTACACGCTATAATGCCTGAGCTGCCCTGATTATTTGTGCGCCGAAAATGTTAAATAGACCAACTTGCGGCCGCAAAAACAGGTCAGACCTGAACCGTGAATGGGAGCGCTATATCGTTCATGCCCTCCGCATGAATGGTCGCCCGCGCCGCCCCTTGGCTCATTCCACGAATAACACATAAAAGCCTCCCTGCATAAAGCCTTCGGCGCGGGCCGTAAAAGGGACTCATGTCTTGCAGATCGCCGTTGTCAAGCCCCAATAAGGCTATGCCGCCCTCAAGACTAACGCTTATGGGCAACTGTGCATCAGGCACCCAAAGACCCTCTTCGTCCGTAGTCGAAATCTCAATGTGGGCTATTGCATGGAGGTTTATGGCCTCTTTATCCGCAGCCGCATTAAGGCGGAAAGGGGCGCCGGTGGTTTTAACCACCACTTCTTTAACGACCTTGCCGTTGGCGCGTCCCACCGCCCTAAGTTCTCCCGCCTCAAAAGGCAAATCCCAGCACAGATGCAGATCGTGCGTCGTGGGCTTGGTTATTTTCGTCTTGATGTTCCATGCTTTCGTCGCGCCCACATTGGGGAAATCGTAGCCCTTAGTGCCGACTAAGCGGCCGTTTAGGTAAAGACTCACTTCCTCGCAGTTGGTATAGCCTATGACCGTGATGAATTTCCCTTCTTTTCCCACCCAATTCCAATGCGGAAGGATGTGCAGCGTAAACGCCTCATCGTTCCAGATGCTGCGGAAGTAATAGAAGGTGTCTTTCGGAAAACCTGCGGTATCAAGAGGGCCTGAAGGCGCTCCTTTCAGGGGCCAACAGGATTCCCCTAAGTAGTCTATGCCGGTCCACAGGTAATCGCCGGCTACAAAATCACGGCTTGCCGTATAACGCCAGAGGAATTCGTGCGCCAAAGTGATGGTATCATAGCCGGACTGGAGGAATTCAGAGCCCAAGACGGGTTCATAGTTCCCCCGCAGCCCTCCTGCAGAAGGATTCTCGGAGCCTATCATGCGGCGGCTGGGGTATTTCTTCCTATCCTCATCATAGAGGGTTTCCGCTCTGATGCCCCATCGTCCCGTGTAATTGTAGCCTACCAAATCAAGAGAGTTTTCAAAATCTTCCTGCGTGCGATAGGCTTGCGGGGCGGCGATATTATCGCACGCGCTGCATACAAGGCGGCTCGGGTCTTCTTGATGGCAGATATGCTGCAAGCGCCGCAGTACTTTTAAGCCTTCTAAGGCGGATTGTTCAAGAATCTCGTTGCCAATGCTCCAAAGGATAACGCTGGGGTGGTTGCGGTCCCGGCGCAGCATGGTGATGAGGTCGGCCTCTCCGTCATTGGCAAAAAACTGGCTTCCTCCATAGGTAAAAGTGCGGCTGTATCCGTAATCCGCGCTCTTGAATTTGGACAAAAGCCATTCGTCAAAAGCTTCATCCATCACAAGGAAGCCCAACTCATCGCAAATATCGAGTAACTCCGGGGCAGGCGGGTTGTGCGCGCAGCGGATGCCGTTGCAACCCATGTCTTTAAGCAGGGTAAGCCTGCGTTTCCATGTGTCCGGGTAAGCGGCCGCGCCGGTAAGGCCGCCGTCATGGTGGACGCACATACCTTTTATCTTGACCTGTTCGCCGTTGAGCAGAAAACCTTTGTCGCAGTCAAAGGCCGCCGTGCGGATACCGATACGCGTGCTGCATTGGTCGACAACCGCGCCTTTTTGCACCAAGACAGTCTCCACAGTGTACAGATAAGGGTTTTTGTCAGTCCACAAAATCGGCTCTTCCACAGTCGGCATCACCATTGTCAAGGCGGCCGTGCCGGCTTTTACGTGCAGCGCGGAGGCGTCTTTAAGCACCGTCTTTCCTTGTGCGTCAAAAATGTGTTGTTCCACGCCGACATCAACATTTTCCGTGCTTTCGTTTCTAATCCAGCACTGTATTTGCAGCCGTGCTTTCTTTTTATGCTCATATAAGCCGTTGGTAATGACAAAGACTCCGTGATTATCAATATGGACGGTGTTAAAACCAAGGAGCCAGACGTTCCGGTATATGCCTGAGCCGGTATACCAGCGGGAATTGGGCTGCATGGAATTGTCAACCCGCAGGGCAATGGTATTTTTCCCTTCAAGAAGCTGTTGTTTAAGGTCAACGGTAAATTCGCTGTAGCCGTAATGTCGGCCGCCTATTGCAACTCCGTTCAGGAAGACGGTAGAATTCATATAGACCCCGTCAAATTGAATCATGCTGTTGCGATGTTTTGGGAGAAGCGGTGCGTCAAAAGTCTTGCGGTACCAGCCAACGCCCGTTACTGCATAACCGCCGCCCCCGCCGCAGGGCGCTTCTTTATTCAAAGGGTAATCCATTCCCCAATCGTGCGGGAGGGTTACTGTTTTCCATGCCTCATCATCAAAGTCGGCTTGTGCATAAGCCCCATCGTCTCCCAAGCAAAACCTCCATGCTTCATTAAAACTAACGCAGGTTCTCACGGTTTCATTCATAACTTAGAACTCCTTATAAAGTATTAGAAACCCGTCTTTAGGCGGGCTTATGCTCTCAATTTTTTCTTTTTCACCCAATTTTGAGAGCGTTTCAAACAGGCGCTCAGGCTAATTTTCTTTTTGGTCTGAGCGGACGTATCATAGTTATCTATTTTTTTTGAACTGTTTTATATTTGCATCTCTAAGGTCTGACTGAAACCCTGTTTGGGCTGCACCGCTGCCGGGCTTTTCTGCATTGCTGTCCAAACCTTTGCTGTTGCTTCCCAAACTTCCAGTGCCACTGTCGGGCTTTTTAGTCCCGCTGTCCAAACTTTCAGTGATGCTGTCGGGCTTGTCAGCATTGCCGTCTAGACCTTTAATTCCGTTGTCTAGGCTTCCAGTGCCGCTGTCCAAATTTCCAGTTCCGCAGTCGGGTTTTTTAGCATTGTTGTCCAAACTTCCATTTCCACAGTTTGGATTTTTAGCATTGCCGTCTAGACCTTTAACTCCGTTGTCTAGGCTTCCAGTGCCGCTGTCGGGCTTTTTAGTCCCGCTGTCCAAATTTCCAGTTCCGCTGTCGGGCTTTTTAATCCCGTTGTCTAAACTTCCATTTCCACAGTTTGGATTTTTAGTCCTGCTGTCTAGGCTTCCATTTCCGCTGTCAGGATTTTTAATGCTGCTGTCCAAATTTCCATTTCCACTGTCTGGATTTTTAATCCCGCTGTCCAAACTTCCATTTCCGCTGTCTGGATTTTTGCCTCTGCTGTCCAAACTTCCATTTCCGCTGTCGGGCTTTTTAGTCCCGCTGTCCAAATTTCTAATGCCGCAGTCGGGCTTTTCAGCATTGCCGTCTAGACCTTTAACGCCGTTGTCTAGGCTTCCAGTGCCGCTGTCGGGCTTTTTAGTCCTGTTGTCAAAACTTCCATTTCCACTGTCTGGATTTTTAGTCCCGCTGTCCAAATTTCTAATGCCGTAGTCTGGATTTTTAGCATTGCTTTCCAAACTTCCAGTGCCGCTGTCGGGTTTTTTAGTCCTGTTGTCCAAACTTCCATTTCCACTGTCGGGCTTTTTAGTCCCGCTGTCCAGACTTCTAGTGCCGCTGTCGGGCTTTTTAGTCCTGCTGTCCAAACTTCCATTTCCACTGTCAGGCTTTTTGCCTCTGCTGTCCAAACTTCTAATGCCGCTGTCGGGCTTTTTAGTCCCATTGCCCAAACCTCCAGCTCTACTGTCTGGATTTTCAGTCCCGCTGTCCAAACTTCTAGTGCCGCAGTCTGGATTTTTAATCCCGTTGTCCAAATTTCCAGTGCCACTGTCGGGCTTTTTAGTACCGCTGTCAGGTTTTTTAATTTCGCTGCCGGGCTTTTTAGTCCCACCGCCTAGATTTTCAAAGCAACCGTCTGGATTTCTAAGGCCGCCAACTGGATTTCTGAGACTACCGTCTGGATTTTTAAGGATACCGTCCAGATTTCCAGTGCGGCCAACAAGATTTTCAATGCCACCAACTAGATTTTCAATGCCGCCGTCAGGATTTTGCTCCCACCGTCTAGATTTTTAACGCTACCGTCTGGATTTTTAAGGTACCAGTCGGGCTTTTTGAGCCGCCGTCTAGATTTTTAAGGCCGCCACCTAGATTTCCAGTGCCGCCAACTAGACGGTTAAGGCCGCCGTCTGGATTTTTGCTCCAATCGCCTAGATTTTTAACGCTGCCGTCTGGATTTTTAAGGCAACAAACTGGATTTTTAAGTTAAACCCCTCAGTGTTTATACTCAGCATTAAGGGGTTTAAGAGCAGCCCTTAAAGGCTCTTAACCCGTTTCCAGCGGTTTAATACCAGCCTTTAAGGGTCTAAGTCCTACTAATTGTTTTTCAAAAATGCCGTATACTGGGTGCGGAATTCCGTTATGAGTTTGTTAAGACCCGCCGCCTCGCATTTTGCCTTAAATTCGTTGAATTTTGCCTGCGTGTCGTTGCCGTAAACGCCGCACTCAAAACTGGGGGTATACTCCTCAATAAGCGAGGAGATAACCGCCCATTCGCTGGACACTTTCTTGCGGTCAAAGCGGAAACCATCTATCAAAGGCTCAAACGCACGGGCGCTTGTGGATTTATCCAACGCATACCGTTGGGCATATCGAACGGTGTCGTAGACTTCATTCATGCCCTCTTCACGCATGGCCCATGTCCAGCCGTCAAAGACATAATCGTCCGATTCAGCCCCTCTTTCATAGGTTCCCGCCTCTTTGGGGATGTAGTGCCTTCCGATGATGCCGCCGCGCAGGAGCATATTTAGATCACGGTTGGTCTTTATCAAGTCGAGGGTCAAGGCGGAGCGCTGCGTATTTGAGGACAAAGCCGTGATAGCCCACATATTGTTGTCGTAACTCTCTTTGCGGGTGGGAACGGTCGGGTTGGCCTCGTAGTAGCCCGCTTTGCCCACGCCGTTATCCTCCATTGTCTTGCCCAAACTGTATACGGAGGCGTTCCAAAACACGCTTGCGCTCTTGCCTTGAGTGAAAGAGTCCCCTTGCGCTATGGTGTTGTTCATCACGTTTCGGCTCCACACGCCTTTTTGGAACCATTCTGCCATTTCCAAAGAGAAATCGCGGAACCAATCGCTTGTGTACAAGAAAAACAGCTCTTCGGGCTTTGGCTCATTGCGGTTTACATTCTTCCACGCGAAGTAGATTGGCTCGCCCGATGCCAAGACGTTCATCGCATTCAGGTAGACGAACAGGACTTCAGGGGCTTCCGCCGCCGCCGCATAAGCCTGAATGGAAGGCTCATTCGCCGCTATGGTGAACAGGTACTTTTCAAGGTTGTCCCAACTGTTGGGTTCGGGCAGATTGTGTTTGGTCCGCAGGTCCTCGCGGATGGCGTAATGTTTGTGGTTTAAGGCCGAGAAGTTCGTGGGGACGCCGTAGATTTTGCCTCCGGTTACCGCCTGCTGCCATGCGATTTTACTCATGGACTTTGCCACATTGGGCATCCATTGGGCGATAAAATCGGTGGTCAACTCCAAATACGAGCCTTTTGCCGATTCCTGCTCGTAAAACGCCCATGGTGCGGTGAAAATAATATCCACGTTCTCGCCCGCCGCCAAGATGAGCGGATACTTGGTCATGTAGTCCGACCACGCAAGGAACACCAGCTTGAGAGTGGTGTTGAGCATGGGCTGGAAATACTCCTTGTTCGCCTTGTCCAAGACCTCGTTCATGTCTTTGGGAACGTCTCCCAGCATATACATATAGAGTGTCAGCGGCTTACTCAAATCGTAAGCCGCATAGGCGCTGTTGGTTGTTGTGAACGCCCCCTTGCCCGCACCGCCGCTTTGTTGTTTGTCTCCGCCTGCAAAAGCGGACACAGCCGTCGTAAAAATCACGATAAAAGCCATGATTTTTTTCATTTCTCACACCTCCATAAAATTGGAATCTCTTGGAATTATAGGATCGTTCGGGTGTTTAGAAGCCCGACTCGTAAACCCCTATCCTTTCACCGCCCCGATGGTTAGCCCTTCCATAAAACAGTTTTGCACAAAAGGGGAAGCCGGCACGGTACAGCTTGTGGCGGCACCAGTAAAAAAATATGCCGGCGGCGCAGACATGAACCTTCGCACTGTGTGCGCCTGCGCCTATCCTTTCACCGCCCCGATGGTCAAGCCTTTCACAAAACAGTTTTGCACAAAAGGGGAAGCCGGCACGGTACAGCTTGCGGCGGCACCAGTAAAAAAATATGCCGG
>JAITAM010000075.1 GCA_031284085.1 Spirochaetaceae bacterium | reverse complement strand
GCTGCGGCTGTTTTTTCTTAAATCACCGGTTTAATCATAGACAAAATCCCCAAATCGGTATAAAAATATAGTATACCATCGGTTTGTAGTTCGCCACTATAAAAAATTGTAGTAGAACTTTTCAGGCAATTACTGTTACACTCATAACCGGTATTTATCTATGGAGGCTTAATGTCTGATGCAGTACTAAAAACACCCAAAACAGCAGGTTTCTTCGACAATTCACGAGATCTGGTCATCGCAGTCAGTGTTGTTGTCGTTGTTGTTATGATAGTAATTCCCTTGCCTACGGTCTTACTCGATACCTTTATGGCGCTAAATCTGGTTTTTTCCCTTCTCATTTTACTCATTGTACTGTACACCCAAAAAGCTACCGACTTCAGTGTGTTCCCAACGGTCTTGCTGATAGTAACCGTGTTTAGTTTGGCTTTGAATATATCCTCTACCCGCCTCATTTTGACTAAAGGCGAGGACTTTGACGGGCGGATGATACGGGCATTCTCTACCTTTGTTGTTGGAGCAGGCGGCACAGACGGATTAGTAGTCGGTTTTATCATTTTTATTGTGATTATCGTGGTACAGGTTGTGGTTATCACCAAAGGCGCAACCCGTATATCTGAAGTAGCCGCCCGTTTTGCCCTTGACGCCATGCCCGGAAAGCAGATGTCCATTGATGCCGAGTATAGTTCCGGTTCCATCAGCGAGGAAGAGGCGCGTGCGCGCAAGCGTGATTTGCAGCAGGAAGTCGACTTTTACGGGGCAATGGACGGCGCAAGCAAATTTATTTCCGGCAATGTAAAAATTGGTATATTCATCACCGTCGTCAACATCATAGGCGGTATTATTATCGGGGTAGTCAGCCACGGCGAGCCTATCGGTGCAGCTTTCGCTACATACATTTCCTTTGCAGTGGGGGACGGGCTTCTAAGCCAGCTGCCCGCTCTGCTCATCTCCACCGCAACCGGTATTGTCGTTACCCGCTCGGTTTCAAACGGGACTTTAGGTGAAGATATTTCAATACAATTCTCCCGCGACGCCCGTATTTACTGGATTTGCGCCGCGGTGCTGGTAGGATTTTCGGTGCTGCCCGGCTTCCCGTGGTATGTGTTAATTCCGCTGGCGATTCTCCTCGGCATGTTTGCCCTGCATTTGAATCGGACGCGGCAAAAAAAGAAAGAGTTTGATACTATGATGGCAAAGCCGGCGGAGAAGAAAAAGGAAGATCAGGCGGAAATGTCCCCGATTGTGCCGCTTGATGCTTTATCTTTGGAACTCGGTTATGGCCTCATTCCATTGGTTGATAAAGACAAGGGGGCCGAGCTTTTGGAACGGGTGCAAGGGATACGCAGGCAATCTGCGCTTGAGCTGGGCTTGGTGATTCCTAAAATCCGGATTATAGACAATATGCTCCTTGAGCCGTCTGAGTACTGTTTCAAGATTCGCGGTGTTGAGGTTGGGTGCGCAAAAATCCGGATGAACTGTTACCTTTGCATTAAATCCGGCGCGGTGCGTGAAGAGCTGAGCGGTGAAAAGACCCGAGACCCGGCATTCGGACTGCCTGCGGTGTGGATAAACGAGGATCGACGTGATGAAGCGGAGCGTGCCGGCTATACGGTGGTTGATCCGCCCTCTATTATTGCAACGCACTTGACGGAAATTATCAAACGGTATGCTTCGGAGATTCTGGGGCGGCAGGAGACTCAAGCTATTCTTGATACTATCAAGAAAGAGTATCCCGCCGTTGTAGAGGAAGTTTTAGGACAAAAAGCTCTGAACCTCGGTGATATTCAAAAGGTTTTGCAAAACTTACTCAAAGAACAGGTATCAATCCGAAATATGGTTAGTATCTTGGAAGCTTTGGCAGACTATGCTCCAATCACCCGAGACACACGCTTTTTGACTGAGAAGGCGCGCCAAGCCCTAGGGAGGCAGCTGTGCCAATACTATGCAGATGGTGAGCGGGTTCTTCATGTCCTAACATTAGACCCAAGTCTTGAGCAAAAAATCGTAGAAAGCCGCGTAGAGACCAGCTCCGGTGTTATCTCGGCTCTAGAGCCGTCATTACAAAGTGCGTGGATCAAAGCGCTGTCCCGCTCAACAATAGCGATGCAAGAACATGGCTGGACGCCTGTTATACTGTGTTCAGAAGCTGCACGGTATTTAGTTAAATCGTCTACAGATCGAGAGTTTCCTGAATTGACTGTTCTTTCGGTACCGGAAATTGTTCCGGATATTACCCTAGAATCAGTCGGTGTTATTAGAGCATAATAAACTTGTGAGGTATAAATGGAATATTTTATAGAACAGGCTCTCAGTTATACCGAATGCCTTAATAAGATTCGCATGAAGTATGGGGATAAGGTAACAATACTTTCCCATAAGACTGTTCGTATAGGTGGTTTTCTTGGACTTTTTACCAAAGAAGGGGTTGAGCTGACCGGATTTTCCTCAAACCCCTATGGCAAAGGCTTAAGCGATCTCAATATTTCTGGTACTCCGCCGCCGAGTACCGATCCGCCTCTTCCAAAGCCTGCGCCGGAAGCAAATCCGGTTATACATAACACTGTCAAAAAACCAGCAAATTTTGAAGAAGAAAAGAAAAAAGTACTCGCAGTTGCAACTCAACAAGAGCCGCCCGCACATGATCCGACTTTGCAGCAAGTTTTAAGCGAAGTGAGGAATCTTAAAGAACGAATCGATGCTACCACAATTAAAAATGACGAACATAGTACTCTGAAGCGTATTAAAGATACCCTGATCTTAAATGATTTTTCGCTGTCTTACAGGCAGATTATACTGGATCGTGTAAAGAAAGAATTTTCTTTAGATGCGCTTAATAATTACGATATGGTGCAGGATAAAGTCTTAGAGTGGATAGGCCAGAGTATTGCTCTTTATCAGGAGGAAGAATTTCAAAAACGTCCTCGTATTCTCGTGTTGGTAGGACCTACCGGCGTAGGAAAAACAACGACCATAGCAAAGCTGGCGGCTATTTACGGTATAGGCAACTCTATGCGCCGTCCGGTTGCGGTGCGTATGATCACTATTGACGCTTTCCGAATCGGTGCAAAAGCGCAGTTGGAAGCTTATAGCAAAATTATGGGACTGCCGGTTTCTTATGTAGAAGACTACGATGATCTTAAAAAAACCATAGCCGTATACTCGGAAGAAGCCGATATGCTGCTCATTGATACCATAGGGAAAAGCCCGCGTGATTCGGCGCAACTTGGTGAGATGAAACAGCTCCTTGATGCCTGCGGACCTTCCGCCGAGGTGCATCTGACAATGGCGGCAAGCACCAAGTCAAGCGATATAAAAGAAATACTACGCCAGTTTGAACCTTTTGCTTACCGGTCGGTAGTTATAACAAAGCTCGATGAAACGGTTCATATAGGTAACATCATCAGCGCCCTTTTTGAACAGAGGAAATCAATATCGTATATTACCGATGGACAAAAAGTCCCGAACAATATACAAAGCGCCACCGTTGTTCGTTTTTTGATTAACCTTGAAGGTTTTCATGTTAATAGGACGAGGATTGAAAATATGTTCCCGCACAACGAAGCAAATCAGATTCAATGGAAATAGTCGGGGCGTAGAGATGCAATGCGTTTCTACACCTTTACTGTGAAAAGATCACAGTTAGAGGAATTTATGGAAGATCAGGCTGAGAATTTACGCGAAATAATGCGGAAACAAGCTTCTCTGCAAGAGAAACTTGTAAAATCCAAAGAGATCAAGAGGAGTCGGATTATCACCGTTACTTCCGGTAAAGGCGGCGTCGGCAAAACCAACATCGCTGTTAATATAGCTATTGCTTATGCACGAAGGGGAAAAAAGGTAACGGTCATGGATGCAGATTTAGGTATGGGGAATGTCCATGTAATATTGAACTTCATTCCTAAATTCAGCCTTTACCACGTTATGCGTAAACAAAAAAGTATGAAAGAAATCCTTACAGAGACCGAATACGGCATTTCTATAGTAGCAGGTGCATCGGGGATTTCCGAACTTGCTAATTTAAGTCCTGATGAACGGCAGAATTTTATCAATGAGATCAATTCTCTAGGCGATGCCGAAATAATTATCATTGATACGAGCGCAGGTGTATCAAATAATGTGCTTGATTTTATCACTGTGGCGGATGACGCCATTATCGTAGCTACACCGGATCCGACATCCATAACGGATGCTTATGGTGTCGTCAAGATCATCGCCACCAAATACGAAAGTCTCAATATAGATATTAAATTAGTGGTGAACCAAGTAAAAAGCGCCGCCAGCGCCAAAAGAATCGCCGATCGTATGACCCATATTGCAGGACAGTTTTTGAATCTAAAGATGGAGTATCTTGGCTTTATCTATGAAGACCTTGCGGTTGCCAATGCAGTCCATGAGTTAAAACCGTTTATGGTAACCAGCCCTAAATGCAAAGCATCACTGTGTATTCAGCACATTGTAGAACGTATGGAAAAGACAGATATAAAGCCAAACGGCGGCCTCTCTTTATTCAAAAAGTTTTTTAATTGATTGGAATTCGACTCATTACAGGAGGAGAAGCGCTTTCTACGCTTCTCCTCCTGCGTTCTTTTTGCTTGGCTGAAAAAGTTTTATAAATCGGTTATCATAACCTCAAGAAGGGTAAATATCATGTTTAATGCAAAACTAAGTACCGTTATTGCCATTGGAGCTTTAGTACTATCTTTGCTGACAGGGCTAATCAGCAACGTCAATATTTTTATCGTCTTGTTCCGAGCATTTATCTTTGGTGCGCTGTTTTTTGTGCTTTCCACCGGTATTTATATAGGCGTCAAGCGTTTTATGCCGGAACTGTTTGATCAGGAAGAGCAAAGCGCCCCCGGTTCTCATATCAATATTTTGGTTGAGGAACCGAAAGACACTGTCCCTTCCGCTGCCACCGATACACCGCAAAGCGCAGGCTTTCCATCTAATGCTCCTGCTGATGCTTCTGCGAATAAGAGTTCTATTTTTGATGTGCCGCAGGGTAAAAAGAATAAAGTAGGGGAAGAGGAAGTGTTGCCTGATAAGGAAGCGGCGGCCTCTTCTCCTTCCACGCTTTCGAATAAATTGCCTGAGTTGGAAGCCATGTCTAAAACCATTGTACCCGTGCAGGAAGCTGGTGATAATAAAAAAGACAATCCAGAAGAAGAAGAGCGGCACGAACCAAGCCAAAGCAACCAAAATAGTAAAAAGCCGCCGGACTCGGATTTGCTCAAGAAGTATACGCCTGAAGCATTTGCCTCCGCCCTCCGTACTTTGTTAAAACAAGATTAACAGGCCAGCTCACGCCAAGCTTTGTTTCTAAGTTCTCGGCGCCGGTATCAAGGGCGGATGTACGGCTCTTCGTCTATAGGCCAGCCCGCCATAGATATGAGTCTTCATCAGGATAGGGGAAAACCATTTACCGTTGCCGAATAGAACATCATGTAAGAATGCTCATTAATGTTTGCCATGATCACTCTCAGTTATATTCAGATTCTCCGCCGCGTGTTCCTTCTTTACACTGCACTTGCCCTCTATAGCCATACGGCAGCCCATAGTGTCAATTGTTACCGTGTCTCCGCGAATCTCAAGCGAGTCAAATAGTTCCAATATGGATGTTATTTCATTACTCTTTTCTTCAGGTTTCAGTTGTCCAAACGCCTGCCTCTGGCTTTGTTTACTTCAATCAGGCATTTCATCAGTTTGTAGGTTTTATCCGGGCAAAAATTCTGTCACCAGGTATACCGTGGAAAATTCCTGCATAACGGTGAATTCGTCTTATCCGGCTATTATCGTACCCAAAGCGGTTAGTTGTACAAAAAACATCCTCACTGCCATCTAACCCTGTGGCAACAGCAAATGACATTCTCCTGTATCCTACACCGTTTTTGATTCTCGCGCTACCCTGATTGATTTATCTGGCTGCTTATAGAGTGTCTCTATAGTCTCGATGAAGCGCTTTACAAGCCGGATTACATGAAAATCCACGACTGAGAGAAAATTGTGGCAAGTTTAGCTCAGAGTGGCGGATGGATTTTTGGCATGAGCTGTTCTACTGCATTGAATATGCGCCTTTTTACCGCACTGGAATTGTCGGTAAAGTCTGCAAGGCGCGCACGAATACGGCGGCGTTCCGAGTTAAGACCGTAAGGACAGGTGCAAGCCGCTTTGAGTATGCCTTTTGCATCGGCGCAGGCTATGATCTGCGCTTCTTCAACGAAACCTAAAGGGCGGATAAGGGAAACGGGATAGTTTCGATAGGCGAGGAAGAGCGGCATAGTAGAGAACTCACCTTTTGCCATCAAGTTCATGAAGAATGTTTCAAGAATATCATCAAGGTGGTGTCCGAGTGCAATTTTATTATACTGGTTCTCGACCGCAAAGTTCAGCAATTCGCTCCGTCTCTGAGTGGAACACCAATAACAGTTCATGCTCCGCCCTTCTTTAAGCCTTCCGATAATCGGCACAAACAGGTCGGTAAAAGGAATATCCCATTGGGCAAGTCTGTCTTTAAGCACCGATTGTTTACAACATGCGCAAAAGTCGCTTGAGATATGGACTGCGGCAAGCTCGTAGCGCCTTTTCAAGACTGGTCGCAAGGCAGATAGCACCCATGCAAGGACTGTTGAATCTTTACCGCCTGATACTGCTATGAGGATTCGATCGCCCTCTTCTATCAAACCGTGTTCCAAGACGGCTTTGGCGCTTAATTTTTGTACAATATCGTGCACCGATGCGCGGCGCAGAAAACGGTTGGACATAATCCCTCCTCAGAACACCCAAAGGATTGATGAACGGCATAGTTTACGGAGCTTGGAGGGAGAGCGTTCCGTTTCCTCTCCGCCGTTACTGTAGAATCCCTTTTGATAAAAATCAAGTCCGCAGGCCAGCAGGCACGGCCTGTTTCAAAGGTTGTTGGTGTCGGGAATGGAGGTACGGCTTTTTGCCTGAAAGAAGCGGGACAGAGGTCACAGCCACAGGCTGTTTCAACGTTTCGATATTGGTATCCAGAGCGGATCTACGGCTTTTTGCCTAAAAAAAGCAGGACAGGGGACAGACCTTACGCCTTATCTCTAAACTTCGCCATCATATCAGAAACAGCCTCCGACTTTTCAGCTGAAAGAAGCAGGATGGGGTCAGACCTCAGCTTGCTTCCTGTAGACGAAGAGTCGTACGCCGCCTTTGATACCTGCGACGAAGCTTTGAAACAGGCTGACCTGAAGATTTTGGGTCAGGGTTTTAAGATCCTGGGTCAGGATCTTAAAACCCTGATACGGGTTCTTTAGACTTTAAGCAAAAATTGCCTATACCTGATAGAGAGTTACAAATATTGCAGCTCTGAAGAGAAGCAACGCAGATGGAAAAAACTACCGCCAGAGCAAGATTTGCCCTTTTGAGTCCAGCTTTACAGGGTTCCTTGCCGGTGGTGGCAGCGCCCTTACCTTTGTTTAGATATGAACATGCCTAGAGTTATGCTCATGTTAGAAAAATGGGGATTAAAGACAGATAAAATAAGCATGAAACTTACTAAAGGACACTATATGCACATAGCGCCATTGCTCCCTAAACATCACGATTTTTTGCCTGACAGAAACCGCAAGTCTTGCCTACCTTGCACCGTGCCGCGTGCCTGCGCCCGCCACGTCTAAGGTTTGCGCCCTTCCCAGCCTGAGGCAAGACCTGCAGCGTCCCTTCAAAGACCCGCATCCGTTCAGATACAACGCCGAGAACAAAGCGCCGGCCTTTGGAATCTATTTAAGTATCCATACTCGGTAATTTAAGAAATGAACAAATCTATCCGACATATATAACAATATTATGAGTTTACCATATCACATAATTGCAAAATCTTTCGCCGCCGCTATAGGCGCGGCGGTTATAATGTCTGCTACGGTTGCCTTTATTTTCGGTAGTAAAGGAGTGATTTCCTGTAATGAAATGACCTTACAGATAGAAAAGCTGCAAGCAAACGATGAAGCCCTCGATCGTACATATGCTCAATTAAGCAAAATCAAAAATGCCCTTGAACGAGGCGATCAAGATATTATATCTATGTATGCTCGTGAATTGGGCTTTGTATCCAAAAATGAACAGTTGTTGCGTATTGTGGGTTTACGCGGAAGCCGGCAGCAGTTACCGGATGCAGGCCAAGTAATTGCGATAGCCCGCCCTTATACGCAAAATGCGCTCTTTTTCGCGGTAGGTTTATTTACCGGCATAGTAACGTTTATATTAAGCCTGCTCTTCCTTGGACAGAAACATTTTTACAATATGGGTATGCAGTTTACCAAGCCAAACCGTGATACGACACGGGTATATCAATTCACCCACTCGGCTCGATGACAATTACCGCCTAATGCTTCACAGAGTACGGCGTATGCTCTTATAGAGCATACGTTTTTTATTCATCGTTTCTTTCAAGCCGACAAAACCACTAACTTATCTGTTATTACCTGCCGATTTATATACTATAATTTTTTAATGAGGTTTTTTGTGAAACAGCGCTATTATAGATTTATCTTTATGTTGATTTTTGTAGGCTTTATAACTGTTGCGGCCTCGTCTGAAGTGATCTTTAATATTCAATACTTTGATAAAAAAATATACTATGTGCAAGGTTCGGCAACAGATCCTATTTTTATTCAGATGACCATAATTAACAACAGCCCGTCTACATTTCATTTCAAGCTTTCTGATGAACGGGTATTTTCCGTTGATTTTGATGTACGGACCATGACAAACCAGATGCTGGAACCTGCCGATGTTTTAATACGAAAACGAAGCACAAGCCAGCAGGTTTTTTTTAGAGAGATTAGCATAGAACCAGGCGAATCTTTTTCATTTATAGAGGATATCCGGAACTATGTTGATTTGAAGGATGCGGGTATTTTTATGGTTAAAGCAAAGATGTACCCGCAGCTATACCGTACCGGTATAAACGATCAAAAACTTGAATCAAACCGGCTTTCGCTTAGTCTGCGTCCGTTTTCTATTCTTGGCCCCGATGGAATACCTCTTGAAATGGATGCGGATACCAATGCCATTTTGGTTCGAGAAAAACTGTCTCCGGACAAAGTGGTAGAATATTTGCTGCAAGCCCGACAGAAAGAGCAATGGGAAAAGTTTTTTCTATACCTCGATCTTGAAGCGCTTGTCTCGCGTGATAGTGTGCGTCAACGGCAATGGCAGGCAGAGTCTCAAGAGGGCAGGCAGCGTATGCTTGCACGTTACCGGCTTGAACTACAGAGTGCTACTATAGACGGCGACATTGCCACTATACCAATGGATTTTCAGATTGAACGTACCAGTTATAGCGTGACTGAGGGGACTGTTGTGGTGCAAGAACGTTTTAAGGTGGGGACGTACGTTGAGCGTAAGCGCTACACATACTATCTACAGCGTAAAGATGATATTTGGACCATTGTTGATTACTCAGTAGTAAATCTGGGAACAGATTAGAACTTCACGCAGAAATAGTTAAAAATTAAGTCTTACAGGCAAGTTTTCACTGATCAGTGATTCATCAATTTTGCGCCCCCCGCCGGTAATACCGAGTTTTCGATCAGGGCGGGAGGCTCCATGGAAATCGCTGCCAGCTGTGATGTATAAATCTGAGGCTTTGCCGAGCCTTTCAAGGCGCATACATATTTGTTTAGTTGCCATAGGATGCCATGCTTCAATGCCGTCAAGCCCTCTGTCTCGCAAATCAGACACTAGATTCGGCAGATGTCCCCATGAAATATAGAGCGATAAAGGATGTGCTAGTACCGCAAGCCCACCGGCTTCATGGATTAAACTAATCGCCTGCTCAAAACTTAAATTCTCTTTAGGTACATACAATTCACAGCCTTTACCGAGGTACCGAGAAAACGCTTGTTCGTTATTTTTAACTATCTTTTTTTGTTTCAGAAATTCTGCAAAGTGCATTCGTCCTACAACCGTTCCGCCGGATAAAGCTACAATATCTTCGTATTGAACAGCTATACCTTTTCTTTGCATAAGTTCGACCATAAGCCGGTTACGTTCTTCTCGTTGAGCAACTAGTTTAGACAAAGCTTGAGATAAAGTATCCGGTAGCGGATCCTGTAATCCAAGTCCCAAGAGATGAAATTCGCCGGGTTCCCATGGAATTGAAATCTCAATACCTCGGATAAGCCGTATCCCTTGCCGAAAAGCTTCAGCAGCGGCATCATCAAGACCGGCTACGGTGTCATGATCGGTGAGTGCTATTGCCGATAAACCTGTATTTACAGCTTTTGCAACAAGATCAACTGGAGTTAAACTGCCGTCGGAAGCTGTTGAATGGGTGTGTAGATCAAAATTCATATTCTTAAAGGCTTTAGAAATCAAAAATGGATGCCGAGATGAAACCATTTTGTTCTTTCAAGGCACCCTTTTTTCCTAATAGTATTCTTTGCTACTCTTGAGTCTATGCCCAACGAATAAAGCCTGGGCGGTAAGGATGTACCAAGGCAGCATGTTTAGGCAGTATACGCACTGTATGCCCTTGGAAGCCGGTATCGGTACATTCAATTTGCACTTGATAACGGTATTGGCTGTTGTTTTGCTGGACAGCCTTCATCTCTACTCGGTGCGCTTTTTCAATAGAGCCGCTTTGGTTAGAAACCGAGCCGTGATACAGCTCGACTAAAAGATCATCCGGACTTAACTGGCCTAGTTCAAGGTGCGCAGTTACGGTAAGTGTATCTCCACGAAGCATAACCGGTGTTGCCGTGGATTCAACGCTGATAACTCGTATAGCATCCCAAGATTTACTCAACCGGTTAAAGTATGCACCCAGCGATTTCGAAGCCTCGTAGTTTCCCTCGACTAAACGCCGGTAATTTTCAAGAGCCGGAAGGTAAAACTGATTAGAATAATCCATGAGCATACGATGACTGGACATGGATTTTCCTATTTCTTTTATAGATGACTTCATCTTTTTGAGCCATTCGCGCGGCAATCCATCATGTCCTCGCTGATAAAAAAGCGGGATTATATCACGCTCCAAAAGATCGTAAAGAGCCTTGCTTTCTACCTCATCCTGTATATCGGTGTTTTCGTATTGCTCTCCTTGCCCTATTGCCCACCCAATTTCCGGCTTGTAGGCTTCATCCCACCAACCATCTCGGATAGAACAGTTAAGCACCCCATTCATAGCTGCTTTCATACCGCTTGTTCCTGATGCTTCCATAGGCCGGCGCGGAGTATTAAGCCATACATCAGAGCCTGAAGTAATGTAGCGGGCAACGGTCATATCGTAGTTTTCAATAAATACGATTCGGCTGCCGATCTCATGTTTCTCAGAAAAATGAATGATTTCTCGGATAAGCTCTTTACCCGGCATATCCATAGGATGAGCTTTTCCGGCAAAGATCAGTTGAATAGGCTTATCTTTATCGGTAAGCAGTTTGATGAGCCTATCCGGATCGTGCAGCAAAAGGTTTCCCCGTTTATAGGTGGCAAACCGGCGCCCAAAGGATAGTGTCAATACATACGGAGACAAAGCATCGGCGGCTTGCTGAAGACGCCGTTCTTCTGCACCCGTGCGTATGATACGTTGTCGAATACGTTCGCGAGCAAAAACAACGAGTTGATCCCGCCGTCGTTCATGGGTGCGCCACAACTCTTCATCTGAGATACGATCAACACGATCCCAAATAGTTAAATCGGTAGGATAATCTTCAAACCGGCGTCCAAAGTATCGATTCAGCAAGTTAGTCATACCGCCGGATATCCATGTTCGTGGATGCACACCGTTGGTAACATGCTTAATAGGCACTTCATCTAAAGGCAGACCCGGCCATAACCCTTGCCACATAGTGCGTGATACTTCACCGTGAAGTTTGGCAACACCGTTAGCATAAGCCACAAACTTTAAGGCAAGCACTGTCATGCAGTAACTTTCATGGTCATCACGGGGATTGACACGCCCAAAGCCTAAGAATTCATTCCATGAAATACCAAGAAGCTGCGCCCATGTCCTGAAATACCGTTCAATAAGCCATATATCAAACCGTTCATTACCGGCAGGAACTGGCGTATGCGTAGTAAAAAGACTTGTCGACCAAACGGCCTCTTTAGCCTCGTTAAAGCTAAAGCCCCGCTCAACCATAAGTTCTCTGATACGTTCCAGTATCAAAAATGCCGAGTGTCCCTCGTTCATGTGTGTTACAGCCGGATTTATTCCCAGCGCCCGTAATGCCCGAATACCACCTATGCCTAAAATAATCTCTTGACAAATGCGCGTCTCTTTATTGCCGCCGTATAAAGCTGCGGTAATATCGCGAAGATCCTGCGTGTTTTCCTCTATATTAGTATCAAGCAAGTAAAGAGAACTGCGCCCGACTTTTACTTCCCATATTTGCGCAAGGACTATTCGGTCGGCTAAGTCCACACTAATCTTTAACGGCTTGCCATCTTTATCGACTTTCAGCTCAACCGGCATGTTATACCAGTCGTTTTCTTGATAGTATTCTTGTTGAAAACCATCGTTGTTGAGCCTTTGTGTAAAGTAGCCCTGCCGATATAAAAGCCCTACCCCAACTAGAGGCAAACCCATATCAGAAGAAGTTTTCATGTGGTCTCCTGAAAGTACGCCTAAGCCCCCTGAATATATGGGCAAAGATACGTCCATGCCGTATTCCATAGAAAAATAAGCAACGACATTATCTTCAGGTCCTTTATACCACGTATCGCCGCCTTTCTTATATTTAAGGAAACGCTGGTATACATCATCAAGCGCCGCTATATAAGAATCGTCTTTGGCAGTCTGTTCGAGCTTTTCTTGACTAACCATACTCAATGTCCGCACCGGACTTTGTTGCGACATAACCCACATGTCGTAATCCAATCGAATAAAAAGTTGTACCGCATCATAATTCCATGAAAGCCACAAATTATTTGCTATTTCTTCAAGGCCTTTCAAGGTATCAGGCAGTTTAGGTTTAACTGTATAAGTAGAAATCTTCATATATATAGACTAAGCCCTTATTAAATACTTTGTCTAGAGGCAACAGGCCAGCTTGTTTCAAAACTTCGATGCTGTAACAATAACGGAGTACGGCTTTTTGCCTGACAGAAGCAGGCGCAGTTTGTCAAAATGATCAGCATGATTCTCAAAAATGATTGCAGGAGTCTTTCATTAAATGATGCGGGAAGCTCGGACACAAGTGCGGGAAATTTCTCATTGGCAGCCGCCGTTGCGGCCGTTTGAACGGATGCTATACCGATAATTCAGTCCTTCCCTTTTTTACCGGGGCGTGTTATGATACGCCCTATGTATGAATTCACCAAAATAACTACGCCTCCTGCACTGCATGAGGCGGCGCGAATTGCTGTTGAAAGTTCTCTCAAGGTAAAAAAGAATGAGCAGGTGCTTATTATCAGCAACCCCGTCGCAGACGTGGCCTCCATTGCAGCGGCGCTGTATGAAGCCGCCGCACGAGTCGGTGCTAAACCGGTCTTGATCTTCCAACCGAAAAAAAACCAATTCGGCTTTGCCGAACCTGCCGTGATTGCGGCGTTTTCCGCTACCCCTGAGGTGGTCATTTCTTTGAGCACTGAAAAACTCGGTAAGGACAGCAAAGGTATTGCCAAACCCTATCAGCACGGCAAGAGCAATTACGAGCATGTTTTCCATCTCTTGATGTACGGTGAAAAACTAACTCGATCCTTTTGGTCTCCGGGCGTAACAATCGATTCGTTCTGCAGGACCGTGCCTATTGATTACCCCCTTCTACAAAAACGCTGTGCAAAAATAAAGGCGGTCTTAGACGAAGCTGTAGAAATCAATATCCGAGCACCGGGCGGAACTGATTTTCGCTGCACGCTTAAGGACAGGTTTGCCAAAGCCGATGACGGCGACTTTAGCTGCGGTGGAAAAGGAGGCAATCTGCCTGCAGGAGAAACCTTCATAAGTCCGGAAAACGGCAGCGCATCAGGGATTATTGTCTTTGACGGGTCTATAAGCCTCTCTTCAAGCGACCTTATCATCCGCGAACCCATAAGCTGCACGCTAGAGCGCGGTTTTGTTACCGATATAAACGGTGGTGAAGAAGCCGCATCTCTTCTGAAAACCGTTGTCGAGGCTGAAGAAAACGCCCGTATCTTTGAGCGTGAAGGAAAGATTGCTTCAGGGCTGGGCGACCGGTATGCGCGCAATGCCCGCAACATAGGCGAAATCGGTATAGGCTTAAACCCTGAAGCCACGATCACAGGTAACATGCTGGAAGACGAGAAAGCTTTCCATACCTGCCATTTTGCGATAGGGCATAATTACGATGAAGATGCGCCTGCCCTTATTCACTTGGACGGTTTGGTAAAAGACCCTACTATTATTGTCCGTGCGAAAGGCGGTGCAGAGACGGTTATAGAGCGGGACGGCGAGCTTGAAGAGCGTTTTTTATAGTAAAAGAGATGGGGATTGAAGGATGTTAAAACAGGGAGAAGGGACAGACCTCCAGTTGTACGCCGTTTTGGATACCAGCGCCGAAAGTTTAGAAACAGGCCGGCGTGCTTGCAGGCAAAAAACCGTGCTCCGTTTTGGATACCAGCGCCGAAGCTTAGAAACACGCTGGCGTGCTTGATTAAGATGCGTTACAATCCTGTCGTCATAGTTTTGCTTTTGTGCTGGACGGCTTGCAAAAAGCAGCCTGAACCGCCGATAGCCGATAGTTCTGAACCAATAGCAGTAGAAATAGAAGAAGAAGTAGCAATGGTCTTAGCGCCGCTGGATGCACAATTACCGGTAGTAAGTTGGGGTGAAGTCTGGGCTTATATCGTGGACGGTCGTGAACCAACCGTCCGGCAGGATATTCCAATCTCTGATCTTGCTTACTTTGGAGCAACGGTCGACACTTACGGTACCTTAGTCGGGGCGCCGGATCGGAATAAACTTTCGTGGTTTCAAGGGCGTGTTCATATAGTAGTAACCTGTGAGAGTAGAGCATTGACGCACTTTGCACTTGAAGAAGGGAGTGCAACACGAAAACAACTGATAAGCGATTTACTTATGGCAACGGAACCTTTTGATGGCTTGCAAATAGACTTTGAACAAGTACCGGCAAGAGACAGACAAGCTTTCCGGTCGTTTTTACGTGAATTACAAGCCGGTATTGGTGATAAAATGCTCAGCGTGGCTTTACCCGCAAGGCTTCGCAGCATTAACGATGATGTGTACGACTACCGCAGTATTGCGGGTATCGTTGATCGGGTTCTTGTAATGGCTTATGACGAACATTGGTCAGGCAGTGAGCCGGGGCCTATTGCCTCTCTTGTTTGGTGTAAAAGAATAGCCGATTATGCGTTCAGTACTATAGGACATGAGAAGCTCATCATGGGACTTCCGTTTTATGGCCGTGCATGGGGATTTAATCCGAACAATGCGTATATTTATTCCCGTATTGAGCAACTCAAGAGTGAAAACGGTGTCTCAGCTATTGAATACAAAAACGGTATCCCGACTTTTTCATACAGCGTGCCGGTTACCGTAACAGTGTATTATGAAGATGCCTATTCTCTCATCAATCGGCTACAGATTTATAAAGAACAAAATATCAATGCAGTCGGCTTTTGGCGGCTTGGTCAAGAAGACCCACGATTTTGGACACTCATAAGGCTAGAGGAATAAAAGAGCGGTATGCAGCAGACATCAGTAGTAGTACAGGTCATTATTGCCATAATTCCCATTGTAGGTATAGTGATGGGTTCGATTGTGATATTCTTTTATATCTTTTGGAATCATAAACATACCACGTTACTTATCAAAAGCGGTCTTTGGGTTAAGCCGCATTTTAACCTAAATGCGTTTTGCTTATTAACCGGATTGTTGTTAAGTAGCGTGGGATTGGCGTTAACAATCTTTTTATTAGTTATAGGGCTGAATTTAGGACTTTTAGGCGGGATCATTCCATTGGCTTTAGGAATAGGTCTTCTTGCATATTACTGGATAATGCACGGCACTGGTACATGAATCATAGTGACGATTCTGATGATCAATGGATCGTATCTCAAATCGTCTCAGGAAAACCGGAATTATTCAGGTATATCATTAAGCGATATGAAAAAGCCGTTAATGCTTTGGGGATGGGTTTTTTTCGTAATACCTGCGATGCAGCAGATTTTACTCAGGACCTTTTTTTGAAAGTATTTCGAAGCCTTGCATCGTTTGAAGGGCGCTCTCGGTTTTCAACATGGCTTTACAAAGTGGCTTATACTACGGCTATCAATAGAAAACAACGCACCAAAGAATACCAAACTCTTGCCGATGAGAATAACGTTGTTGATGAGGGAACACCGGAAAGGGATGCTATGCGCCAAGCTATCAGGAGCGCCGTGCGGGAGGCTGTGGCGGATTTACCGGAACGGTATCGGGTCTGTATCGATCTCTTTTTTTTCTATGAACGCTCTTATCAAGAAATTGAGGAAATAACCGGTTTTCCAGTTAATACTATAAAAAGTCATGTATTACGGGCAAAAAAACTTTTGCGCAAAAAACTTGAAGGATTAGTTGAAGGAGGATTGTAATGCACTGCGATGAGGTGCTTGATAAGGTCTATGAATCTCTAGGAGAAACGCTTCCGCTTCGGGATCAGGCATTGATACTGTTGCATTGTCTGTGGTGTGTCCGGTGTTCGGAAGAAATAAAGAAGCTTAGGATGGCAGAGAAAGAAATGCACACACAATTTTTCCCGCCGGCCCCACAGCTAGACCAATCCATTATGGAACAGCTCGCCTTTGAAATAGAAACGCTTGTAACGACCAAGAACACACCGGAGCCGGCCGCCGGTTTTTCATTCCGCAGTTGGATTATTACCGGTCTTGTTATACTCATTTCATTCTCAACGGTGTTTTTGGGTATGGATTTTATCAACATAGCAAATTTCGCCGGCTCTTCGTTTTTACTTCCCGTCGGGATCACTATTGCCGCTGTTCTTACCGTTTATGGGGCTCTTTTTATTGCAAGCCACTTGAAAGAACTGTCGGATCGATTCGGGCTTTGATGAAACAGCCCATAGAAGACTAGTTAAAGGATTGCTGTGAACCGAATCACTGTGGCTGTAGACCGGTATCCGAATATCCCTTCTTCATGGGTTACAGTGATACGCCGGTATCTTATCGCTTTACTTGCTCACCTTGGCAAGAACAACTGGGATCTTTCTGTAGTATTTTGCACAGACAGTGATATTCGTGAGCTTAACCGGCAGTTTCGGGGAAAAGACGAAGCAACCGATGTATTGAGCTTTCCTTTAGGAGAAAGCGTGGAAGAAGACGGAGAACGGCGCTACTTGCCCGGTGATATTGTTATATCATTGGACACACTGGCAGCCAATGCCGCGTATTTTAACGTTGATCAGAACGAAGAACTTAGACGCCTTTTAATCCACGGAGTCCTACACCTTGACGGTATGGATCATGCCGGCACCAGCTTGTCTGAACCTATGCTCCGAATACAAGAAACCATTCTTGCATCCCTTGGTCCATTAGCTTCAATGCCGAAACTCCCCTAAATTCGCACAGTCG
>JAITAM010000063.1 GCA_031284085.1 Spirochaetaceae bacterium | reverse complement strand
TGAACCCTCCATTCCGATCTATGTCAGCCCCGCTGGCCAAGCCTAAGGAAACTACTCTTTTACCGCTCCCAGCATAATGCCGGAGATGAAGTAGCGCTGTAAAAAGGGATACACAAGCAGCATCGGTATCATAGCAATGAAAACTTTGGCGGCGTTCAAAGATTTGTTGGATAGTTTGAAGAGATTCTCTATCTGATCCTGAGAAAGTGTCGAGGCTTGTATGTTGACAACCAACTGTTGAATATACGTTTGCAGAGGATAGTGTTTCTCACTGGTCGTCAGCACCAAGCCTTGAAAGAATTCGTTCCAATGATACACGCCGGTAAATAGGACAATCGTGGCAAGCACAGGAATTGAGCAAGGAACCACGACCATAAACAGTATCTTCCACGGGCCTGCGCCGTCAACAACCGCAGCTTCTTCCAAATCTCGTGGAATTGACCGGAAGAAATTCACCATCAAAATCAAATTAAACACCGGCAAACTTCCGCCTAATACAAGCGCCCAGATTGAGTCAATAAGATGATAGTTGCGGACGGTTATATACCATGGAATAGTGCCGCCGTTAAAGAGCATACAAAAAATAACAATCCACATGATACCATCACGAGGACGGAATTCTCTTTTGCTCTTTGAGAGCGGGTATGCCATAACGATAAGCAGCAAAAGAGTAACTCCCGTCCCAAGAACGGTTCTTTGGATCGATATCCAAAAAGAATTGAAAAACATTATATCTTTCATAATCTCTTTGTAAGATTGCAAGGTAAATCCTATGGGGTAAAACGTTACGAGTCCTGAGTTGGCGGCGGCTTTATCGGAGATCGAAAGGCACAGTGCATACCAAATTGGGTAGAGGCATGAAAATGCAAGAAGCCCCATCAAAAAGATATTGCAGTAATTAAAGAGTCGATCTCCTAATGATCGATTATGAATCATAAAACCCCTCCCTCAAAAAACTTTGTAATCGGCGCATTTATAGGCGATGATATAGGACGATACGATCATCACAAAACTCACCATCGACTTGAGCAGTCCTGCTGCTGTGGCAAGAGAGAATTGCAGATTGATCAGCCCCATGCGGTACACCCACGTATCAATAATATCTCCGGTTGAATATACCAGAGGGTTGTACAGGTTATAAATCTGGTCGAAACCGGCGTTTAACACATTGCCCAAACCCAAGACGCCGACTACGACAATCGTGCTGATAATGCCCGGCAGTGTTACGTGCCATGTCGAACGCAGGCGGCCTGCTCCGTCAATAGCCGCAGCTTCATAAAGGTTCTGGTTGATACCGGTAAGAGCGGCAAGAAAAATAACGGCGTTGTACCCGAACTCTTTCCATACTTCACTCCAAATGGCTATCTTGCGGAACAAAGAAGCGTTGGTCATCCAGACTTTCGGTTCTGCGCCGAACAAGCCGGTTATGGTGTTGACTACCCCGCGGTAGCCGAAGATGTTAAGCACCACACTGGCAAGGATAACCCACGAGATAAAATGAGGAAGGTACACAATCGTTTGTATCGCTTTTTTGTATAAAGGAGAGCGTACTTCGTTCAGTAAAAGGGCAAATATAAGCGGGACGATTAGGTTGAGAACCATCTTGCCTACTGCAATAACCAAAGTATTAACGGTAACTTGGAACGAATCCCCTAACATGAACAGGTATTTGAAGTTTTCAAGTCCAATCCACGTTGAGCCTAAGAAGCCTTTGCTCGGATTAAAGTCTTGAAAAGCCATAACAATCCCATACATAGGAACGATGCTGAAGAGGAAAAGCCATAAAAAGCCCGGCAGGATCATCAACCCGTAGTGAACTTGTAATACGGTGCGTCTTTTCATAAAAGTCCTTTGAACGGCATAGACCGCTCTTGAGCTGAAGGAGGATGCGCCTCCCTCAGCCTGAGTTTAGGTTATTTCTTTAGATAATTCTTAGCCAGATCGTCCAAGATGCCTTGTCCGCCTTGAGCTTTCCAATCGGAGACAAATTTATCAAAAGCGCTTATGTCGGCTTGTCCGGTAACAATTTTCATCATAACTTCGGACTCCATTTTCCAAAGGTTAGGCCAGCGTTGTTCCAACAAATCGGTCATGCTGTACGTTACGCTATACACTTCTTTATCAATTTTCTGTGTTGCATAAGGTCGGTCGCCGATTAGTACCGCATACATACGGTTAAAGTCGCCGGCGTTTGCCATATTGAGATCGCTAACATTAAGGTCGCGGTCGGGCGAGTAGCCGGGAACGACACTCTTAACCACCTGTGCATCATGGTACATGAGTTTATAAATGGACATCGGATCGTTGTAATCTTCAGGCTTGGTCTGCCCTTTTAATACTTTTACCAATTCTCGGTGTTCATATTCCGTCTCGTCGGCAGCAGCTGCAACGGTACGCAGAGGATACCAAGCGATAGCGACGGAAGTGTCAAAGGTCGCTTCATCCCGAACCAAAGCGTTATACATAATGATAATTGCGGCGGCTACATCCGGCGAAGCTTTCTTGCTGATAAGCAGGGCTTCTGTGCCGGGCGCTTTCATGTGCGAATTCCATTTGCCGTCGTTGGTGTACAAAGGATAAGCCTGCCAGTTTGCATTCGGATTGTTTTTGAACGAATCGCCGTTCCCATAACCCAAAGCCCACCACGGAGCAAAGCGCAGCCCTGCTTGATTTGCATTAACCGGCTCGCCTGAATTGTCGCGGGTGCTGATCTCAGGGTCGATCAAGCCTTCTTTGTACCACTTGGCGAGCCGTTCGAGCGCAGGCCTCATGGTTGGGCTTAACGAACCGTAAGAAACGGTGCCGTCTCCATTATCAAGAAAGAAGCCCGGATACGCGTTATAAGCTGCAAAGACAGGGTCAAAACCGTTTTGCAGGTTTGAAGACTCAATAAAGTTGCTGTAGAGTTTGCCGTTCTTGTCCGGCCCGACGATTGGAATGGTCGCTGCCCCGGCCGGCTTCCTCTCTTTGAAAACTTGGGCGACTCGTTCAATGTCGTCTACCGTTTTAGGGATCGCAAGTCCGTACTGGTCAAGCCAGTTTTTCTGAATATTAAGCACATAGACGCCGTCGGTTGCAACGGTAATATTGGGCAGGGCGATCATTTTGCCGTTATAGGTAACCATATCCATCGCCCGCCCTTTAGTCGATGCGACAATACCTTTTACCTGACTGGATGCGTATTGCTGGAACAATTCGGTAATGTCGTAGAGCATATCCGATTTAGCGGCTTTCGTCATGTAAGATTGGGAGCGGACATTCAAGCCGTCCGGTAAGGTATTGCTGGCTATACAGAGAGACACCTTTTGATTGAAGTCGTTTCCCTCCGCGGCACTCCAATCAACGATGACGTTGATATTGTATTTTTCTTTGAGGTAGCGTGTGTACTGGTTGTTCTGCACCGTATCACCCGGCGGGAGTGTGGTATCAATAGGGCTTACCGCCATACCGATATGGACATCAACCGTCTCCGTGAATCTACTGAACGCCAAAGCGTCGCCGCTCAACCCCGGAGGGGACAGCGTCGGCTTAGTACTCGTGCGCTGCTGTTGTTGTGTGCCGGTTGCAAATGCAAGGCTACCTGCTATAAGCATCATGCTTACCAAAGCAAAAAAATTGCTTACTCGTTTCATAAAAGACCTCCAAAACTAACTGTGGTATCGTTAAATTATAGCTCTATTTTTCAAGAACACAAGCTTATTTCTTTCATAAGAACCGCAAGAGTAATCGGCCCTCTGTCTGACCTGCCATCCCAAAGACTGATACGCCCAAAAGAGCAATCATCCCAACTAAGAACGTCTTTTTCATAAAAGAGTTCTCCTTAAAAATTGTAGCCTCTCCTCAAGGAGACCTAATGTTCTTGCGCTATGCCTGAACTGAGGCGTACATTTGCAGCGGCATTAGCGCGGCCCTAAAAACGGTTTGTCTTAGTGGATTGGCCGTTTTTGGGCTTCCTCTCTATCTTAATCAGAAGCCGAAAGCTTCTATTAAAACCGTAGTGTAGCCTTGCCCGCAAAAAGAGGAGGGGTAGCCGCCCCTTTTTGCGGGCAAGTTGAGGGAAGCGCTAGGTGCAACAAGAGAAAAGATTGGGAAAAAACGAATTCTTTTTCATCGCTTTTGAGTCCCCTGTCAAAAAGGTATCCACGCACAAGCACGGACTATATAAATAAGAGGAGTAAACGAAGTACGTTGACTGGAATATATTTTTCTGGATATACTTGTCGCTGTACTTCGTGTACAGTTTACCGTAGCCAGACGAACTTGGTCGGTTGTAACTGGCTGCGGTCCCCTTAAACACAAAATCAGTTAAGAAAACCTAAACTACATTAAACTGTCAAACACAACTTTCTTCTGCGCACTTTTTATTAAATCTATACTAGAGTATACCATGCTTTTCGACAAACGTCAATCTTTTTTGGAAACTTTTGTAAAAATATTTTCGCAGGCCAGTCTGTTTCCACCATTTCGGCATTGTACTGTGAGCTGCCGCACGGATTTTTGCTTTCTAAACGATCGTATAAGACTAAAACTACTTTGGGAAAGAGGGTCAGACCTCCGCTTGAGGAAGGGCCAGCCTACGGCTGCTTTACAAAGTA
>JAITAM010000043.1 GCA_031284085.1 Spirochaetaceae bacterium | reverse complement strand
TCATCATCTCCCCGGCAGAACTGCCGGTAGGAGCGGTTACGGCACTCATCGGCGCTCCATTCTTCGCATGGGTTTACTTCAAGAAAGGCAGACAGGCATAACCTGTGTTTAGAGGGCTGTTAAACCTTCGGGCTTTGCCGCTCCCCAGTATAGCCTTCCCGACTGTCAACTGAAAAAAAGCAAGCCGCAATGGGTTTGGTGCTTATTTGGTTTCGAGGACTCCGCAACTCCCATCCCCCACAGCTTAACAACCCTCTAAACAGGGGGAAGTTTTGCACTTCCCCACTAGTACCAAAATCCATCCTACGCTAGTACCAAAAACCGTCCTACATTGCAACCGGAGGACTGACCTGCCTGCGCCTGCTTCTTGCAGACGAAGAGTCGTACTCTACTCCCGATACAACAACCTTTGAAACAGCCTGCGGCTGCTTAGAAACAGGCTGGCCTGTCTAATGCCCTTCCCTTTTCTTGTTCCTCCTTTTATACTTTCCTTTATGATAACTTTTGAAGCACTATACGATAATCCAAAAGACGCCCTCAGGCGTTATGAATCTTTGGCACAGAACATACAAAAAGGATCGGGCTATCCGATACGTTTTTTCTCAGCACCGGGACGTACGGAACTAGGCGGAAATCACACCGATCACAACAACGGCAAAGTACTCGCCGCTGCCGTCCACATTGATATTGCCGCATCGGTTCTTCAGCACAAGGAGCGGTATGTTATGTTTCGTTCAACTGGCTACCCTGATGTATACGTTGATCTTAGCCGCCTTGAGCCTTCTCCATCGGAACAAGGGACTACTGAAGCTTTGATTCGAGGTATTGCCGCTGAGTTTGAAGCCGGCGGCACGCCGGTATCCGGTTGGCAGGCTTCTGCGAATTCTCAGGTGCCGGGAGGGTCTGGGCTTTCATCGTCTGCTGCAGTTGAGGTGCTTATTGGACGCATTTTTGACAACCTCTATGGAGACGCCGCAAGGTCCGATTTAGAGATAGCGCAGATTGGACAAAAGGCGGAGAATCAGTATTTCGGCAAGCCTTCAGGCCTTATGGATCAAGCCGCCTGTGCATGCGGCGGACTTGTACTCATTGATTTTGCGGATCCGCTTCAGGCTCTGCTTGAAACAGTACCGTTTGATGTATCCCAAGCCGGCTTGTCGCTATGTATTGTCCGCACCTATGGGAACCATGCGGACCTTACGCCGGATTATGCCGCCATCCCTTATGAAATGAAAGCTGTAGCGGCGTTTTTTGGTAAAACGGTACTGCAGGAATTGGATATACAAATGGTACTAGCCAGCGCAAAAGAGCTGTCCGCACGTGTAGGGGATCGTGCGGTGCTTCGTGCTTTGCATTTTTTTAACGAGAATAAGAGGGTTGAAGCCATGAAAGAGGCGCTGAATCAGCGGGATATAAACCGCTACCTTGCTTTAGTTAATGAATCAGGCGACTCATCGTGGGAATTGCTGCAGAATGTTTATTCTTTGTCTCAGCCTTCTTCAAAGCAAAGTATTGGTCTTGCCCTTGCATTGACAAAGCAATTTCTTGGTAAGAGCGCTGCCGGTGCGTGCAGAGTTCACGGCGGGGGTTTTGCCGGTACTATACAGACCTATTTACCTTCGGATCAGGCGCCGGCGTATAGAGAATACATGGATGCTCTCTTTGGCGCAGGCGCGGTTACCGAGTTGAAAATAAGGCGTCATGGAGTAGTTGAGTTACAGGTGTAGCAGTACCGCTTGCTCAAATAAAGTACATATACGATTCGTCAGGGTCAATGGTACCGACAAGAGAGGCAAGAGTCTGGCGGTCAAGCACTGCGGCTATACGTTCATTAAGCCGGTCGAAAACCGTAAGACGTATGCACCTTTGCAGTTTGGTTTCAACGACGCCGGGAATAGGGGGATCCACAACAAGCATATCCCCTTCAAGCGCCCGCAAGACATCGCCTATGACGATCTCCTGTGGAGGCTTTGCAAGTGTGTAGCCGCCTGATGTTCCCTTTATTGAGCGGATGAAACCAAAGCGGCGGAGTATAACGGCAACTTGTTCAAGATAACGTATAGAAATACGTTTTCTTTCTGCAATAGTAGATAAAGGGATATGCGACTCGCTTGGGTGTTCGGCCAGATCAATAAGCAGACGTATACCATAGCGACCACGTACGGAGATTTTCATAATGTATAGTCCATTTTGTCCATGGCATGGTAAGCATCAACCAAATCTTGCAAACTGATAGCTTCAACACAGCTTACGATAGCCGCATAGAGGTCTGTCCATGTGTGGCGTGATATACAGTCTTTTGCAACGGGACAAACCTTTGGATCAACGCAGTCAACCGGTGATAGAGAGCCTTCCACGCTACGCAGAACATCGCTCACTCCTATCTCAGAAAGCGGCCTTCCGGGTACATAACCGCCTTGCGGCCCTCGCACACTGGTTACCAAGCCGGCTTTGCGCATTAGTATAAAGAGCTGCTCTAAATAGCCTTCCGACACACCGGTATTTTCGTTAATAGTTTTGGTACTTACAAAGATTCCTGCCGGTTGGAGTGCAATAAAAAGCAAAGCTTCCAAAGAGTACCGGCCTTTAGTAGATATTCTCACGATAGATTATTATTATCGTTTTTGTACGCTTTTGCAAGTGCTTTTTACGCTAAAATATCTGAGGTCTGACCCCTCCCGCCTGACACAGAAACGTTATAGTCAATTATGGGGAAAATGCACGCACGCTCTGGCCTGAGCCGGCCTGTCCGACTTCTTTGTGCCTGATGCAATGCCGAAGTTTAGAGCGGCTTGGCCTGCCGCGCCCCTTCCCTGGTGGGCGGCGCACAAAGGATCTATGAAGCGGCGCTTTCGTGGGGAGGTTCCGCGCCGAGGGTTGGTTAATGCTCTGCATATATCCTCTGTTTCAGAAACGAAAGCTATTGCACAAATTGTGCGGACACACTACACTATTTCCACGTTTCGGCTAAGCTGCGCCTTTGCCCCGGTTTATGATTATGCTCTATTAAGAAGACGGCGTGTCAAGCGCCGAGGCGAATGGGGGTCACAGGTTGGTAATACCGGCGTATCAAAAATCACTATATTGCCCAAATAGCAGGAACTATTTGGGCAAAGGAGAATTATGATGAAGACAAAACGATTGCTATCTATCGGAGCTGCGCTTCTGATTATGATGGGCTGCGCCAGTTTTCAGCCGCCAGAGGGTTTTCAGCCGGGCGAAAGCGAGCCGTTACTTGAAGGCACAAGATGGAAAGATAACTGGGGGAACACTTATCAATTCAAGGCCGGCGGGGATTTGATCGTACCGTGGACTTCAAACCATAGCATCTGGTCGCGTACGGGCGATGCCGTTACTTTATTTTGGGACAGAGATTCCGATGGTTTGTATAGGGGCCGTTATTTATTAACGTATAACGCGGCAACGCAGATGATGCAGGGTACCGCGGAAACTTCTGCAGGCGGGTCAATGCAAATGATACTGAAACGGGTCGGCTCCTCCGCGCAGAGCGGCGAGGCTCCGCCGCAAACGCCTGTTGAAAAACCCGTAGAACAAGAGATCGGTGTTGAAGGGGCCTTGGCAAAGGGGGCGCAGGAGACCTTAAAAAACGTTCAGCAAAAATCAAACATCGCTATTGTATATATAACCGCACCCGATAAAAGCACTACAGATTTTATTACCGGTGAACTTGAATATATATGGGTAAATGCCGGCTATACGATAATTGACAGAAGCCAGTTGGACAGGTTACGGCGTGAGCAGGACTTTCAGTTAAGCGGTGAAGTTGATGATGAAACTGCCGTGTCGATTGGTAAAATCGCTGGAGCCGATATTATTGTTACCGGAAGAATAGACGGAGAAGGAAACCTGAGAAGATTGCGTCTAAGGGCAATAGATACGCAAACTGCTCAAGTTGTAGGTGTGTCATCTGAAAGATATTGAAATAAACAATGGGGGAAGGCTTGGCCTGCCGCGCCCCTTCCCTAATAAAAACTGTATATGATATACTTTTTTATCTAAATCTTTTAAGGACTAAGGGAGAATAAGTATGAAACATTTTATTATGTCTTGTGCAACGGTGGTATTGGTTTGCGCCTGTGCGTCTACGCCGCAGGAGCCTGTTTCAAGCGGTCGGTGGGATGAAGACGCCATTAAAACTGTTTGTGAAACGTTGATTAACAGCGCCTTAACGTCGCCTAATATCAACCAGTTTATCAATGACTATGTCCAGCAAAACGGCGGCAGAAACCCCACAGTTATTGTAGGCTCATTCAAAAACGATACCAGTGAGCATATCAATACCGACATGATCTCAAGCAAAATGGAGACGGCAATTATCAACACAGGGCGGCTTGAGTTCGTTGCCGGAGGAGACCTCCGTGAAGAGCTGCGTGCCGAACGGCAAGATCAGCAGTACAATGCCAGTGAAGACAGCGCCGCCGGGCTAGGAAAGGAAGAGGCCGCGGTCTTTATGCTTAATGGGTCTGTGCGGTCAGAAGTTACCCGCTCCGGTAATACTACAAGGAGTTTTTATGTAGTAACCGCCGTTTTAACAAACATTGAAGATAATAAAAAAGTATGGCAAGACGAAAGCGAAATACAGAGAACTGCTACTCAAGCCAAGAATAAATTTTAAGCTCTTAGAGGGCGCTCTATAAGGGCGCCTGCCTAAGCAATTCAAGAAACCCCTAGTCAAATACGATCCCTATCCATGCGTTTATGTTACTCATTGAGGATGCAATGCGCCCGATGGCAACATCGGTGGTTGTTTCGGCTACAAGCCATTGAGTGCCGTTCAAAGGGAAGCGTGCGCCGGACGCCGCTTCTATATCGGCAAGCCCGCAGGCATGGCTAAATTCAGCAGAAATCATAATGCCGGCAGGAATATTCGCCTGTCTAAGCAGTATAGCCCACAGGAGCGATCGGCTGTCGCAGTCGCCTCTCCCTTCGGTAGCTGCGCTCACAAGATTTACAAAATCGCTTTCTGCAAGCGACAAATCCCGTTCATACGCAAAACTTTGCACCCACTTGAGCGCTTGTTCTGCAAAATCCAACTCATGCCCCCGCCACTCTCGTTCCAAAATAAAGGCAATATGAGCCAACCGGTCAAAAGAGTCGCGGTGAATCATGCGGTAAAACCGAGTCCACGCCTCAACCCATAAAGGAGAGGATTGATACTCAGTCAAGACCGCGTATTCTAAATCAATCAGCGCCTGCGCCGCCTGTGCATCATTAGTAAAAATAAGCGCACTGTTTTCAGTACCAAAGAGCTGCACCTGTTTTCGTTCTGTGCGCGGATAAAGATACTCAATCATGGGGCCGGGGAGGAGTCGAGAGCGGTTGGTCGGTGCAATGGCATTAAGAGCCGCCATGTACATATTTTGTAAATTAGTGTAGCGCGTCGGTCCGTATGCAAGGGCAAGGAGGTGCGCTTTGGTATCCAAGGCGAGTACAAGCCCCCAGCCGCTAAAGCTTTGGAAGCGCAGCTCCAAAAGGGCTGCGGGCTTTCCATCGTAGGTAAAAGCACGGGTTTGTCCCGTACTGCGCAGCCTGCTTTGGGTGTCCTTTGCCACAGTCAGAGCAGAGCTTGCTTGAGGATACACTTTTAAGCTTAGGGCAAGTCCATTTTGCGACTGAAAGGTGAAACTATTCTTGCCGTCTCCTTCAATAAATTCGAGTCCGGCAGGCAAATCGAGTGAAAAGCCCCATGTAGGGGAAAAGAGTGTTTCGGCGCTACAATAGAGGCACAGAGAAAAAACGCAGATGAGAGTAAATATTCTTTTCATTGTGTTATTATCGGAGAGTTACCTCACAGTCCAAGCCTGTTTCCAGCGGGGGTCGGGGGTCAGACCTCCGGTTCTACCTGCCGTGTCCCTGCTTGCGTGTTAGGCTCACACTCGCCAATCAGAGTCATTTGTATTGTGCAAGCACTGTAGAAGTCGGTTTGGGTTGGGTTAGGCTGGGGGACAGACCTCGAGCTGTTTTTATCAGATGAAGAGT
>JAITAM010000033.1 GCA_031284085.1 Spirochaetaceae bacterium | reverse complement strand
ACCGTAACATTGACCTCTTGCTATATCGTTCTAATTACCCTACACTTTTTCTATGGCTGCTATACCACTTTTACGTTTAGAGAATATTTCCAAAGATTTCTATGGTACAACCGTGCTTTCTGATGTTAATTTTTCAGTAGACACAGGGCAGATTGTCTGTTTAGTCGGAGAAAACGGCGCCGGCAAGACTACCCTTATGCACATCCTGTTTGGTATGCCGGATATTGCCCATACAGGAGGCTTTGGCGGCCAGTTGTACTTTGATGATAAGCCGGTTCTTTTTAGAAATCCTTTTGACGCTCTTGATGCCGGTATTGCTTTGGTGCATCAAGAGTTTTCGTTGATCCCAGGCTTCACGGCCGCCGAGAATATAGCCTTAAACCGTGAACCGGTTAAACATACTATCGGTTCGGCTATCTTCGGCAACCGGCTTGCAACGCTTAAACGAGACCTCATAGACGAACAGGCGCAGCAAGCCATAGCGAAGCTAGGGGTAAATATCGACCCTAAAACCGTAGTAGCGGAGATGCCGGTAGGCCATAAGCAGTTCACCGAAATTGCACGGGAGATCAGCCGGAGCAAGGTAAAGCTCTTGGTTCTTGATGAGCCTACCGCGGTTCTCACCGAGACGGAGGCGGAAATACTGCTTGCATCGCTAAAAACTCTTGCAAAAGAAGGAATAGCCATCATCTTTATTTCTCACAGGCTCTATGAAGTAACAAAAATTGCGGATCGGATCGTGGTGCTTCGCGACGGCATTGTCGTTAAGAACCTAGAGAATAAAGATTTGGGAGTACAGGATATTGCCGGCTGGATGGTGGGACGGGATATGGCCGCCGCTTTAAGGCCTGCGACACGCACTTTATCCGGCACTCTGTTCACGGTAGAACACTTGTGGGTTGATATGCCGGGCGAAACCGTTCGGGACGTATCGTTTTCGGTTAAACCGGAAGAGATTTTCGGCATCGGCGGTCTTGCAGGTCAAGGGAAGTTGGGAATTCCCGCCGGTATTATGGGGCTTTATGCAGCGGGCGGCGCGGTCAACCTTGACGGCTCTCCGGTTGTATTAGGCAATCCCAAAAAAGCGCTTGATTCGGGCATGGCTTTTGTTTCTGAGGATCGGCGGGGAATAGGGCTGCTCCTTGACGAGAGCCTGTATTGGAACATTGCCTTTGGGGTGATGCAGACCAAAGGCGACTACTTAACGGCGTATTGCGGGGGGATTTTTCATCTACGCAACGAGAAGTCCATGCAGGCGCTGGCGCGTGAATATATTGAAAAACTGGCGATTAAGTGTACCGGCCCTCGGCAGGCTGCAAAAGAGCTTTCCGGTGGGAATCAGCAAAAGATATGCCTTGCGAAGGCGTTTGCCTTAAAGCCCCGTCTTCTTTTGGTCAGCGAGCCGACTCGTGGTATAGATGTTGGTGCGAAACGAATTGTTCTTGATACTCTTTTAACGCAGAATCGTGATACCGGCACCACTATTGTCATGGTATCAAGCGAACTCGAAGAGTTACGTTCCATCTGCGACCGTATTGCCATTGTAAGCGAAGGTCAGATTGCCGGAATTCTTCCTCCGGATGCACCCTCTGCCGAATTTGGTCTATTGATGGCGGCAAGCCAGCCCCTCAAGCCAGCCTGACCTTCCCGCCCAAGGTCTGACCCCTCAGGCCGTAAAGGTCTTGTGTCCGGTTGTAAGGGTCTACCGTCAGGCGGGCGGCGGGGCAGAGTGAAGTATGCATAATTTGCGTGGGAGCGAGGCCGTAGGCCGGCCGACCTAGCAAAATCGTAGCCCGAGCCGCCTGCCGTCTGCGAAGCGTAAACAGTTCCGTTATGCGAACTAGAAAGGCGCTTATGAGGTATTTTTGACATATTGCCTTATTATTATCAATATTTTACCGCAGGGAAATTCTTTTCCCGGCAGGGGGAATTGGCCTTAGCCGGCTAAACGCTTTATTATTTCTAAAACAAACAAAACGCCGCCATACGGCTAAGGCAGCAGCTCTGAGGTCTGACCCCTTCTTCTATACGATTGTAGGGGGGTATGCTTTTTCCCCTTGAGACATTGCACCATAAAGCGGCGCATGAAAAATCAATCATATAAAAGGATATGGCAATCTTTGACATCTACAATCCACGATAGTCTAGGGTTTTGTGAAAGGACTATCACATGTGAAGAAAGGATATATTCATAGGAAACGCTTGTCAAGCTGTTTCGCAGGCAAAGGGTCAGACCTCCGACCGAGTGGATACAACAGCGAAGCGTAGAACGTCATTGCGTCTTCTGCTATGATAACCGTTATGGAATTCTCTTGTGCTATCTTTGATCTCGATGGAACATTGCTCGACACGCTCCAAGATATTGCCTACAACATGAACAGAGCCTTGGTCATAAAAGGTTTGCCTCCCCTTGCCCTTGAGGCGTATCCTGACCTCGTTGGCTGGGGAACATACCGATTGGCTTACCAAGCGCTGCCGCCTGAATTGCAGAACGAACAGAACGCTTATGACCTTGCATCCTGCGCCATACAGTGCTACAAAGAAAACCCCGTGCTGTACACAAAGCCATATCCCATGATACCTGAGGTCTTGGCGCACCTTAAACAGCACCGGCTGCTCGTTGCGGTGCTGACCAACAAGCCGGATAGCCTTGCTCAAGTGGTGCTGAAGACGCTCTTTGCGCCTGCAACCTTTGACTATGTGTATGGTATGATACCCGACCAACCGGCAAAACCGAATCCAAAGGCGGTTTGGAATGTGCTTGCGCACCTTGGGATCGAGGCTCAAAAGAGCGTTATTATAGGCGATTCGGAAATTGATATAGAAACGGCGCAGGCTGCGGGAACCGCATCTATTGCGGTAACTTGGGGGTTTCGCAAACGCCGGCTCCTTGAGAAAGCCGGCGCCGATTGTATTATAGATACGCCCCTAGACTTGCTTGCCGTGATGGGCTGCAGCTAGGATGCGAGGGCGCACCTTTAACCTTAGGCTTTGGTCGTGAGTTTTTTTCAGCTTTTATCTTGGGAACTGTACAGTATATCCAGCATTTTCCTGAATGCTGAATCAGGCGCTTTTAACTCGCGGGAACCGCGGGTGATTTTACAGAGGGAAATGCCCAATTTCTTTGCAATAACCCTTTGAGGCGTCTTTTTATTCAACTCTTTTACTAAAGCCCAGCGGGTGGCAATATCGGCTACTTCCGCCGGTGTGAGCAAAGAGCGTAAAAAGGCTTCAATGAGCTTGCCGTCTTGTACCCCTGCAAGCGTGTCTGCTAATTCCTTTATATTGTTGTCAACATCGGCGATCATAACTGTCTTCCAAAAGCAAAATCATAAAGCCGCTCTAATATAGAGATAATTTTAGCGGCATATTCCGTATCCCTTGCCCATGTCCCTGATAGCCCGGCTATGGTTGGTGATAGCCCTTTACGGATATAAACGTAGCGCGGGTCAACAAGCGGCTGGTTAAGCGCTGCTGTGGTTGCGTAGCCTTTAAGGTGTTGTATCTGCGCACGAACACCGGTACGAATATCCGGAAAAGACTCGCCGCGATGATTCTCATCAATCGCTCCCAAGCCGCAAAAATTGTTCATATCCGGCGTAACAAGGTTACCGAAATACAAAAATCCGGTCTCAAGACACATTTGTGCAAAGGCAAGATCATGGTTCACCCCTTCAAGAGCGGCTTCTTCACGGTAAATCACGGCGAATTCATCGGTAAGAGTCTTTTCAAGAAGGTTGTTATGCTCCTGTAAAAAGGCGGACAGCTGTTCTTGGGAAACCAATCCCTCTCCTAAGATATACGCAGGCACCCGTGGAGTAGAAGATTTTTCAGGAGGCGCCTGCGGAAGCGCTTCCTGGGGAGGAAGGTCCATAGGAGACAGAGGAGACGCCGGAGCGAGGACCAGTGGTTCTGCCGCCGGCATAACAGAAGGAGAGCCGGCGCAAGAAACAAGAATAGTAATTATTATGATAAGAGGTAAGCTACCGAGGCGCATAAACTAACTATAGTAGGTATTTCTGCTTTTTGCAACTTAAATTACAGCCGCAGCCTGTTCCAACGCCTATGAAACAGGACAGGGGACAGACCTCCGGTTCCGGCTTCCGGTTCCGGCTGGGAAATGGGGGACTTTGAAGCTATTAACTTATTAACTCCGGTATCAAGGGTTATGCAACGCTCGCTGAAGCTCAGAAACAGGCTGGCCTGCTGGAAAAGGACAGACCCTCTAAAGCCTAAGCCTAGCGTGAAAGTTATCCCAAAACTCCTTTGTTACCTCAGACACTATCAGAGTTATTCCATGATACCGATGATACGCCCCTCCATACTCCCAGTCCTCCGCTTTCGCTACCAATCCCGCCTTAACAGGGTTCTGCTCTATATACTCAAAGACTGCCCAGAAATCTTTCTCATCCTTAATCTCTCTACTCCAGAACCTGTCTCCCCAGAAATGTCCTGTTGTGTTATG
>JAITAM010000204.1 GCA_031284085.1 Spirochaetaceae bacterium | reverse complement strand
TAGCGTACGACTTTTTGTCTGATAGCCACAGAACAGGTCAGACCTCGCAGCCGCAGTTTGTTTCTAAGCTTCAGTGTTGGTATCGGGAGCGGAGTACGGTTTTTTGCAGGCGCAGCCTGTTTCTAAGCTTCGGTCTTGGTATCGGGAGTAGCGTACGGCTTTTTGTCTGATAGCCACAGAACAGGTCAGACCTTGCAGGCGCAGACTGTTTCTAAGCTTCAGTGTTGTATCGGGAGTGGCGTACGGCTTTTTGCAGGCGCAGGCTGTTTCTAAGCTTCGATGTTGGTATCGGGAGCGGAGGTACGGTTTTTTTGCAGGCACGGCCTGTTTCTAAGTTCCGGTCTTGGTATCAAGAATGGATTTTGCAAGTGCTAGGAGGAGGAATACGATGCACGTTTCAATAGTATCCATTGTTTTTATGGTCTTTTCGGCGTTGGCGGCAATCGGCGCGCCGATAGGGGTATTCATTGTTTTACATAAAAAATACAAAACGCCGGTTTTACCCATGGTTGTGGGCATGGGCGCTTTTATAGTATTTGTCTTGATATTGGAACAGGCTGTTCATGCGTTTGTTTTCGCAAGGTATAATCTGAGGGAAAACCTATTCCTGTATACGGTATACGGGACATTGATGGCAGGCGTTTTTGAGGAAACAGCCCGCTTACTATCGTTTAGCGTATTGAAGAGAAAGTATAAAGGCGTGGGCGTCGGGCTGTCATACGGGCTGGGGCATGGCGGCGCGGAGGCAATACTCATTGTAGGAATAGCGATGATAGTCAACATCGTATTGAGCATAGTGATCAATTCATCCTCAGGGTCTGTGTTGGACAATCTCCCTGCGGCAATACAGGGAGGGACTTTGGAACAGTTGAACGCCTCAATACAAGCGCTGACAACAACGGCCCCGTATTTCTTTCTTTTCGGCGGGATTGAACGTATTTTTGCGGTAGCCATACAGGTAGCTTTATCAATAGTGGTTTTCTATGCCGTTTCTAAGAAGCTGTGGCTCTACCCTTTAGCCATACTCATACATGCACTCCTCGATGTACCGGCGGCATTGATGCAGCTCGGCGTTATAAAAAGCATATTCTTGGTTGAAGGGCTTACAGGTTTAAGCGCTGTGCTGCTGCTCTTATTCGCTCGCTACCTACACAAAAACTTCGGTTCAGACTGTAACAGTTTCGACACAGGCGCACTCTAATCGTGCGGCGCTTTTAGCAAACGCGGCAAAAGACCGGTAAACTCGTTCTTCATTATTTACGGTGTCGGCTCGTATGCCGGCGCCGCTGCCTTGAGTGCGGTCATTACGGTGAATGTCGCGGGCATTGCAAAGCGGCCGGTCTTTATCTGCTTATAGCTGAAACCGCCCTCGGAAGCTTCTCGAGAGGGTAAGTCGGTCTGTGTATTCTAAATCGCCGCCTACCGGTAGCCCTGATGCAAGCCGGGTTATGAGCGCACCGGTATCTTTCAAGGTGTTCTGTATATACAAGGCGGTTGTGTCGCCTTCTATGGTGGGATTAAGCGCAAGGATAACTTCGCGTATTGCGCCTGAGCGCACTCTGCCAAGCAAGCGGCTTATGGCAATATCATCGGGGTTGACCCCTTCGAGGGGCGCAATAAGGCCGCCCAAAACATGGAAGCGGCCGTTGAATTCGTGCGATTCTTCGATTATTCTTACATCTTGCGGTCGTTCAACGACACATAAAACCTCAGTATCACGGCCTTCGTCTGTGCAAAGAAGGCACGGATCGATTTCGGTAAAACTACCGCAGACGCTGCAGCGTTTGATAGTATCGGGCAAGCCTGAAATTTCTTGTGCAAGCATCTTAACATAGGCGGGGTCGGCGTCAAGGATATGATAAACAAGCCGGCTCGCAGTCTTTTTTCCAATGCCGGGAAGCTTTGAAAGGAGGACGACCAGCCTGTCTATGCCGTTCATAGGGGGAAGCCGGGGATATTTAAGTTTGCCGGTATGTTGCCGCCGACTTCCGCCGCCACAAATTCCCGCGCTTTTTCTACTGCATCGCTAAAAGCTGATATAATAAGCTCTTGAAGCATGAGTACTTCGTCTTTATTAACTATTTCCGGTGCGATGCGCACCGCTAAAGGTTCCATGCGGCCGTTCATATCGACCTCTACCATGCCTCCACCGGCACAGCCTGTAATGATTACTTCTCCCAGTTTTTCCTGTAAAAGCACCATCTGTTCCTGAATTTTCTGCGCATTTTTGAACATTTCAAGGGGATTCATATACAGTTGCGGATTTAATACCGCCCTCCTCTTAATTTTTTCGTTCTTTCAATCCTTATCAAGGTGATGCCTCCACGAGGGGAAGCATCGGAACTAACGATTCGTCATGACTAGAATGTCGTATAACAAAGCTATGCTAAGAAGAATAACGGTTTTTGTCAACAGGCACAGGCCAGCCTGTTTCAAAGCAGCCACAGGCTGTTTCAAAGCAGCCGCAGGCTGTTTCAAAGCAGCCGCAGGCTGTTTCAAAGGTTGTTGTATCGGGAGTGGCGTACGGCTTTTTGCCTGCAAGTTGCGACTTGCGGGCCATCCCCCGCGACTTGCAGGCCATCCCCCGCGCGGCTTGTGGGCCATTCCCCGCGGCTTGCGGGCCATTCCCCGCGACTTGCGGGCCATTCCCCGCGACTTGCGGGCCGTTCCCCGCGGCTTGCGGGCCATTCCCCAACGGTGTTGTATCGGGAATAGCGTACGGCTTTTTGCCTGATAGAACCGGTTTTGTCGGCCTCGCTTTGAAAGGGACAGGGCGCAGCCCAAAATAGACTGGCCTGCTTGACTATTTAATGAGCGTATACTGTACTAATACTAATTTTGCGGACGCATCCGCTTTTTCCCGATCTTCTCGGGAAGACAATCTAAACACTATAAGGCAGATAAGAATGAGCATTTTATCAAAACTACGGGAAACCTCCGTTCCCACCCGAACCGGAGCAGTCAGGTCAGGCGTCTCTCAAGAAGCCTTAGATGAATTTGTCAATGCAGGGGTGAAGTTTGCCGCATCGCACCCCAATATCGAAAACATTTACTACAGAGCGGTTCACGACCTTATGAACTGCATCGTTACTTCAGTAAGCGGAACGCCGATGTTGATGGAAGGGTCTGTGTATATAGGGTGCTGGCTTGAAAGCACCGGCACCATCAACACGGAACTACTCTCACGGTTCTGCCCCAAGACCGCGCAGGCTACCTTTGAGTTGTTTGCCGACTATATCCGTGCGGACGGGCTTATTCCATACAAGATGACCAGTGCAGGCCCCGGTTACAGGCAGGTTCAGATGGTAAGCCCTCTTGCAAGAAGCGTGTGGAATCATTACGCCTGTCATAAAGATCCGGTTTTCCTTAAAAAGATGTACCAAGCAATCGCCGCCAACGATCAATGGCTTGCAGCGCACCGCAATACCCGTGCTACAGGCTGTGTCGAAGCCTTCTGCACATTCGATACCGGTCAGGATGCCTCGCCGCGCTTTTGGCACGTGCCTGACACGCCCTACCAGAGCGATCCGAGCCGCTATGATCCGGACAATCCACTCCTGCCTTTCCTTGCCCCTGATATGACGGCCAATGTCTACTGCCAGCGCAAATATTTGGCACGTATGGCGCAAGAGCTGAACGAAGACTTGAGTGTCTGGGAAGAGAAGGCTTCTCAAAGTCTCAAGAGCCTCATGCATTACTGCTATGACGAGGAAGATCGTTTCTTCTACGACCGTGATCGTTACAACCGCTTTGTCAAAGTGCAGTCAGACAACTTGATCCGTGTTCTTGCCTGTGAAGTAGGGGATGACGCTTTATTTGCAGATGCGCTGAGCCGCTACCTTCTCAACACAAAGAAGTACTTCGGCCGCTATCCTATCAATACCTTTGCTTTCGACGATCCGCGCTTCTTCCACCTGCCCGGCTTTAACAGTTGGTCGGGTCATATCAGCTTCTTAACTGAGATACGTTTGCCGGCTGCCTTTGAATACCACCGCCGCTTTGTTGAATTAACATGGATACTCGCTCCCATTCTTTCAATGCTCTCTCGGTTTACCCGATTCTCAGGCGGTCTTAACCCGTGGGTCGGCCATATCACAGGCGCAGGTGATGATAACTATTCTCCGACTATGCTCTGTGTTCTTGACTATATTGAGCGGTTCTGCGGGATTTACCCAAGTGCGGATCAAGAGCTTTGGTTTACGGCGCTGATTCCCCGCGGTATTGATTACGGTGAAGTGGTGGCGGAGGAAACCGGCTACAGCAGGACCGTTGATAATGCGTGCTTTGAACTGACTAACGAGCAGGCGGTGTCTTGCGTGTATAAGAACGGCGCCCTGCTTTACAGTTTTCCTTACGGCATCCGTTTGGTAACCGACCGTTCAGGCGCGCTTCGTTCAATAATCGGCATGACTGTGCAGACTATCGGCGGCGAGGTGCGTTATAACGATCAAAGTATTCCCTTTAGCGTTTCAGGGAATGAGCGTTTGCAGTACACAGGGGCAGGCTTCATCAGTGTAGAGAATCCCGGTGTCATTCCGCCGAATTACGGCTAATTAAGGCGGCACATGAGTCTGAGCAATGCTCTTATAGCGACCTTTATTATGGGAGGGATAATATTCCTGTGCCGGATATTTCCCTTGTTATTTGTTCGCAGCATTGATAAAAGTCCTGCGTATATGCGCCGTCTTTTGCGTTTTGTAGAAAGGACTGTGCCGCCGGCTGCCATGACGGTACTGGCCTTTAACGCACTTGCTGAGCCGATTAAAGCTGATGTTAAGACGGCGGCGCCGCTGCTTATTGCGGTTATTTTCATTGTA
>JAITAM010000237.1 GCA_031284085.1 Spirochaetaceae bacterium | reverse complement strand
ATAGAACAATTATGGTGGCAATACAAAACCTTTACAGCGGATACACCAAAGGCAAGGATATTATCAATAATATCAGCATGACGGTGAATAAAGGAGAGATTCTCTGTGTTTTAGGGCCGAACGGATGCGGCAAAAGCACCCTCCTAAAGACTATAGCCAAGATACTTGCATATCGAGGCAGCATAGCGCTGGATGGAAAGGAGGTCTCTTCCTATACAAGAAAGAGTTTAGCACAAAAGGTCGCCCTTCTGGGGCAGGCCTCGCAGGTTTATTTTCCCTATACCGTCTATGAGACGGTAGCTTTGGGGCGTTACGCTCATTATGAAGGCTTTTTGAAAGAGCCGTCCAAGGTGGATAAGGCTGTGATACTGGAGGGTATAGAAAAGCTAGGGCTTTACGAAATAAAGGACAGGATGATAGACGAAGTCTCAGGGGGGCAACTGCAGCGGGTTTTTCTGGCGCGGACTTTGGTACAGAACCCCGACATTATTTTATTGGATGAACCGACCAATCATCTGGATTTGAAGTACCAGATTGAAGTACTGGGCTATTTGAGAGATTGGGTAAAGGAAGGCGGCAGAACCGTTATTGGCGTGCTTCACGACCTCAATATAGCCGGCTATTTCTGCGATACAGCGGCGCTTATGCAGAATGGAGCGCTGGTTTCCTACGGCAAGTCGGGAGAGGTGCTGAACGGCAAGGCCATCAAGGAGGTTTATGGCATGGACTTGCGGCAGTTCATGCTAGAGTCTTTAAGAAGATGGGAACGCAGCGCATAGGCCACCCTGTTCTAAGTTTTCGGTGTTGGTATCGAAGGCGGCGTAGCTGGTTAAGCCGCATACCTTCTTCCTAGTTAATGCGAGGTCTTGCCCTAGAGGCAGGCGCGAGGGTTTCTATTGCAGGGCTGCACGGGTCTTTTTGCCTTTATTTTTCCCCTTGATTCGTATATAATATAGTATATTAAAATTATATCATCTTCTTTGGAGGTTTTTATGGACGATATGGATATGCTTGATGATAGCAATGCCGAGCGCAAAGCATTGAGCAAACAGGGTTTTAACACTATTGTTGATATTGCAGGAGGACTTGGTTTATTGCTCCTTAATGGACCTATCGGCGCTGTTCTTGGCGTTGCGGCGGCTATATTCGGGATACTTGCCCTCAAATCAAAGGACCCTGAGGATAGAAAACCCGGAACTCTGCTTGTGGTATCCGGCTTCCTTGCCATTGCTGCAAAAGTCAGTGCCATAGGCGCTATCAAGCCTTTCGCCGGAACTTTGCTGACTATTGGAGCTATAGGGCTTATTGTTACGGGTCTTATAAACGGCATTAAGTTCATCAAAGGGCTTAAAAAGCGAAGCAAATGACTTATTTTATCGAGACTTACGGCTGTCAAATGAACAAAGCCGAGTCGGCGGCTCTTGTATTAGTACTTCGTGAACACGGCTGGAGTGCAGCAAAATCCGGTGCGGATGCCGATCTGGTCTTGATCAATACCTGCACGGTACGGGCTACAGCAGAAACGAGAGTGCGCGGCCGGGTAGCATTCTATGCCGCCCTTAAAAAAAAACAGTCTCGCACCCTTATAGTAACCGGTTGTGCAGCTTCCCAACTAAAGGCAGAACCCGCCATTGACTATACCCTTGAAACCAATGCCCGTTCTCTCTTTCCTGCAATCCTTAAAGCAATAGAAACCAATACTCCTTTTGTTACCGATACTGAAAAACCAGTATTTGCCTTTTCTTCTTCACATCTTGAAGAAGGTAGTTTCAAATCATTTGTTCCCATTATGCACGGTTGTAACAACTTCTGCACCTATTGCATCGTTCCTTATGTGCGCGGGCGTGAGATCTCACGTGATCCGTCTGCTGTTCTGCAAGAAATTGAACTGCTTGCCGCTCAAGGAGTGCGGGAAATATGTCTGTTGGGGCAAAATGTTAATTCATACCACTGGGAGAGTGGCGCCGACACTTTTTCTTTTTCTAAGCTCTTGAGGTTAATCGCAAGAGAGGTTGAGCATACGCCTATACGCTGGGTACGGTTTTTGTCCGCCAACCCGAAGGATTTTTCTCTTGAGACCCTAGAGGCTATGGCGGAGTATCCGGTTTTGTGCCGACACCTGCACCTTTGCGTACAACATGGCTCAAACCGCATCCTTGCCGCAATGAACCGCCTGTATACCCGTGAACAGTACTTTGAGCTGGTCAAAAAACTCCGTGAGTATATGCCGGATTTAACACTTTCCACCGATATACTGATAGGTTTTCCCGGTGAGACCGAAGACGATCTGGCGCTGACATTTGACTTGATGGAACAAGTCCGCTTTATTTATGCTTATATGTACCACTACAACCGGCGGGCGGGAACTGCCGCCTCTAGTTTCCAAGACCAAGTGCCTGATCCGTTAAAGCGTGAGCGGCTTGCACGGATCATTGCCCTGCAAAAACAGCACACACAAGAATACTTACACAACCGGCTCGGAGAGAGCGCCACAGTGCTTGTTGAGAAGGTTTCTCCCAAAAAGCCCGATGAGCTTTTGTGCCGCACCGCTCAGGACGAAATGGTCGTTATTGCCGCTCCCGCTTCTTTGATAGGGTCGTTTGTCAAGGTGCAGCTGCTATCTTTGCGAGGAAATACATTCAGAGGGCTGATGTCCAATGGGTAAAGGCAATTTTCCTATGAGGACACGCATAGTCTTTCTCATCCTTCTTTCATGCACAACGCTCAACGGCACTGTTTCGGCGATAAGCTTTTATGCGGAGGTTCAGCGGCTTGAAAAGAGAATTCAATCCAAAGAAATATCCGCCGCCGATAAATACAAGACTCTTGTAGAGCTGGGGCAGTTGTTACAGCTTGCAGGTGAATTGGAGAGGGCGTCTCAGGTGTGGCTGACCGCTGCTGCTGTGGATCCGTCTAACGGCGATGAGGCGCGCCTTAAAGCCGCCGCCTGTTTTATTGCTATAGGAGATATGGACGAGGCGTACTCGGCGCTGCACCTCATAAGCACACGGGATGCTCTTGTGCAATTTCGAGTGCGCTGCTTAAAAGCGTATGTTGAAACATACCAGAATAAAAACACAAAGAGTTTTGAGGCGCTTTTAAGCGATCCGCAGAGCGCGGCGGACCGTCCTGCGCTGTATTACCTGCTTGGCAAAGTGTCCGGTATGAGCGGCTACTTTACTAAACTCCTTGAAGAATATCCGCACAGTTTGGAAGCACGGATAGTAAAGAGAGAGCAGGTGCAGCCAGCATATACGGCTTTATGGTTTTTTTACCCCGACTGGGAGGGTGTTGCCGTGGAGGAGCGCAAAAAGGAGTCGAGCATAGCGCAAGTCGGTTTGTTTGAAAATGAAGGCAACGCACGGCTTATGGCACAAAGGCTATCCGAAGCGGGGTTTGGATCGGCTACGGTTATACGGCGGACTATCAATAAAAAAGAGTACTGGGCGGTGGGTGTAACGCCGGACGCTGATGTCCGTAAAACCATAGCCGCTCTTAAAGCTAAAGGCTTTGATGCCTTTTTGGTTACCCCTTAAAGCACGCCAGCGTGTTTCTAAGTTCTTGGTACCAATACCGAAAACTTAGAAACACGCTGTGCCTGTCTGGCCTGCGCTTCTATTAGGCAAAAAGCCGTAAGCCGTTCTTGGTACCAGCACCGAAAACTTAGAAACAGGCTGTGCCTGTCTGGCCTGCGCTATGATTTGACCGCACCTGCAATACCATTGTAGACATACCGCTGGGCGAAAAGGAAGAGGATAATAACTGGAACGGTTGCCATAAGAACGGCCGCACTAACCACTTCAAAAGGAGTGGAAAGACCTGCAAAGAACCGATAGAGAGCTAATGTTAATGTCTGCGCTCCTCGGATCAGGTAAAGGTTAGGAACATAAAAATCGTTGTACAAGCCTATACCTTTAATAACCGCCATGGTAACGATAGCCGGTTTAAGAAGCGGCAGTATGATTTTGAAGTAGACACGGAAATAGTTACAGCCGTCCAAAAGCCCGGCTTCATCCAAATCCTTAGGTATTGTCTTGAGCAGGTTATGCACGATGTAAATATCCACAATGCCGGTCCCCGAATACAGGAGCATGAGAGAGCCGATTTTATTGACCAACCCTAATGTCCAGATGATGCGGAACACGACAACCTGTGTTGTTACTACCGGAATAAACATAGTCATGGCGTATAAAAGCATAACGAGCTTTTGTCCCCTAAACGTAAAACGCTCCGTAACAAAAGAAACCATGCAGGCGAAGTTAATGCTAAAAAACAGTGAAACGCCGAGTATGATAAAAGTCGTCCCAAGCGCTTCAAACAGTTTGCCTACCCGTAAAGCATAGGCAAAGTTGTACATATTGAACCAATTACTTGGCGGCTGAAAATACGAAGTACTGCGAAATTCGTTACCGGTCTTAAACGCCAAGAAAATAAGGGGAATAAGCGGGATAACGACAAAAGCAAGCGCTATAACGAGGAATATATACCGTAACACTTTGTAAAATTTGGACTCTGCTATCATAATTTACTCCTTATTGGTCGTCAGTAACTTTTGTAAACCGACTGATACTAAAACTACAAAGAACACTACTACCGACATAGCCGCCGCAAAGCCGATACGATTGTCCGTCATACTCTGCTGTATCTGAATAACCGGCGTTGAAGTACCGTTTGAACCGTTAAGCATAACATAAGGGATTTCAAAAACCTGTATAGAACCGGAAACGCTCAGCAGCACGTTAATAAACAGTACACTCCGAATAAAGGGGATCGATATATAAAGGATTTCATGCAGTTTATTACAGCCGTCAATGGAGGCGGACTCGTAAAGCTCCAAAGGAATGGATTGAAGAGCGCCGAAGAACATAATGAAATTCATACCGTAGTAACGCCAAATACTAATGGAAGCAATAGCCGGATTAACAATACGCAGGTCTTGCAGCCAATTTCGAGTAAGGCTTTCCGCACCGATTGTCCGCAGTATCGTATTGAGCGTGCCTGTGTTGTTAAAAAACAGAATAAAGATAGCGGAAACAATGATGCCGTTTAATAAATAAGGAAAAATCAGCACTCCCTTAAAAAAATTAAGCCCTCGAAACTTTCCGTTCACGAAAATTGCAAGGAAGAATGCGATAAGCAACTGGGGAATGGCAACGATAAGATACCACAAACAGTTGCGGAACAGGATAAGGTACTGCGGATCGGTGAATATTCGAGTATAGTTACTGAATCCAATAAGCCGTATACTCCGTATACCATCCCAGTTAGTGAAACTTAAAAAGATGTTGAATATAATCGGAATATAACTGAATACCACTAAAAAGACGATAGGAATAACCAAAAAGGTTACGATAATTGCCCGTTGTTGATTCTTTAAGTTCATAGACGCCACCTTGTTAAAAATATTATTTATTCAGAAATAAAGCACTCTCGATCAAAAAGAAGCGGTGAAGGAAAAACCTCCACCGCTTCCTTCTATTTCTTATATGAAAAACCGTACTGTTTCCGGTAGCGGTCATAATCGACATTCTGCCTATCGATCTGTGCATTGTAAGCATTCCAATCGTTAGGGCGAGTAATATCAAGTGCATCAAATGGAAGTCCTGCCCATTTGTTATCCGCAAGCAGATTGGCGTCTTTAAGCACTTCATCGTTATTACTGTTGTTCTGGGTAATCGGCGGAGAAATCATTTGTTTGACTTGGCCGGAACGCACCCGTGAATCGATAAGCGCAAAGTCTTTAGGAACGCCTGCCGGTGCATCTTTATGAGTAGGAATTGAACCGGCTTTTACGATGAACTCCGTGTCTTTAGCCAGAAATTCAATAAACTGCCGAGCTTGATCCTGTTTTGTCGACGCTTTGTTAATAGCCCAACCGAGATTAGGGCTAACCAAAATCCATCGCCCCTTGCCGAAATCAGGAACGGCATCAAACTTGATAAGGTCTTGGCTTGTGCCTGAGGGAACGCGGCTTATGATCTGCGGAAGCACCCATGAACCGAAGAGCATCATACCTGCCTTGCCGTAAGCAACAGAGTCCATTGCGACACCGAAGTCGGGGTATATCTCCTGTTCAAAATAGCCCTGAGATTTCCACGTCGTGTATATTTTAAGAGTCTTTCCGATAGGAGCTGTGTCGCTAAAAGGCTTGGGTTCGCCGAGCATTTTAGCAAAGACATCCGGTTCACCTGCAATATACTGAGCAAAAGAACTAATGGTACTGAGAGGCCAGTTCTCAATCCTGTGCATGGCAATAGGACTGACGCCGCTTGCTTTGATTGCCGCAAGCATTTTGTTAAACTCGTCAATCGTGCCGGGGATTTCGTTGTAGCCGGCTTTTTTAATAACGCTTTCATTGTAGGTTATTGCCTCGCCGTATCCTTTTGCTATCTGCATATCATGAACAGAGTCGTTTACGATCTGCATAGCGTCCACGAGATTCGCATCGTACTTTGTTTTAGCTTCGGTAACGCTGATAACCGGCGCTGTGTACTTAGCGTACTCTTCGTTGGTAAACGTAAAGCCCGTGCTGAATACATCAAGCCCTTTATCTCCTACCTGAAGCAAGGATTTTACTACCGCACCATCCGAACTGTAGCTGACAAAGTTTACTTTAATACCGGTTTGAGCGGTAAACCGATCGGCGACAAACTTGAGCCATGCGGTATTGGGATCGCGGTAGGTATTACCGCTTGCATCTTTAAGCTCGTCTCCCAAAATAAGCTGTGTCATGTGGACATAAACATTGAGTGTCCCCGCACCGCTTGCAGCTTGTTGCTGGTCTCCTTTTGCCCATACAAAAGAAGCAAACACAGTACACAGTGCAAGCATTAAAACAACCGATTTTTTCTTCATAAGAAAAACCCTCCATAAAAAATAAATTTGTTTGAACTTTCAATTCATGGTAAAACGATCAGAATGTCTTGTCAATAAAAAGTTTCAGGTCACAAGCGCGGCCTGTTTCTACACTCCGGCACTGTATCAAGGAAAGCTACGCTCTAAGAACGTCTTTTTCATAGAGAAATCCCCCCTTAAAGAATATGTCTCTGCACAAGCAAAGAATTATAAATAAGAGGACATACACGAAGTACATTGACTGGAAATATAATTTCTGGATATATTTATCGCTGTACTTCGTGTACAGCGATTACCGTAGCCAGATCAAACTTGCTAGGGTTGTAGCTGGCTGCGGTCCTCTTAAACACAAAGTTAGTTAAGAAAACCTAATCTCCATAAAACTGTCAAACACACGCAGGCTTGCGCCCACACATTTTTATTAAATCACATATATAACTATATAATGCAAGCTTCTGATTATGTCAATGTGTTTTTATAATTTCTGTAAAATTTAATAGGCGCGGCCATAAACCTCGGCGCCGGTATCAAGAACGGATGTGTGACTCTACTTAAAGGGTCAGACCTCACGGGGCGAGGTATCTGTAATACCCCTTTAAGCCAGAAAGATATACCTTTCACAATGAACTCGGACTAAAGGAAGTCCTTTTGAAGGACTTCCCCGTTTGACTTAAAGACCTTTAACGCTATTCAAAATAGATTCAACCGCGCTCTTGTCCAACTTCGTATAGCTGCCGAGGGGACCTTTACGCACCGCTTGAGAGGCCAGCGCTTCAATACCGTCGAGCGGCAGCTTTGCATCGGCGAAGCTCAACGGCAAGCCGATTGATTGGAAGAACGTACGCATACGGAATACCCCTTCGAGCGCGGCTTGCGCGCAGTCATAGTAC
>JAITAM010000203.1 GCA_031284085.1 Spirochaetaceae bacterium | reverse complement strand
AGTGAAACGTTGAAAGAGCCGCAGGCTAACAAATGCTCTTGCCAAATCTATTATTATGGTGTACTTTTTATCTATGAAACGAATAATTATGGCGTTAGCAGTAGGCGCTGTGCTTTGTGCAAGTCTTGCAGCCCAATCCCCGGGAAGCACTATGTACGTTGCCAATAAAACAGCGGCAGTTAAATCCGGAACCGGACTCTTTGCCGGTACTATCCAAACCTTACAATTAGGGGATACCATTACCATTGAAGAAAAAAAGGACAGTAAATGGGTCAAGGTAAAAACAGCAGCCGCAAAAACCGGCTGGGTCACGCTGGCAAGCTTAACAAGCAAACGGGTCTTAACAACAGACCGTAACGCTTCGGCAAGCGAACTTGCCCTTGCCGGGAAAGGCTTCTCCAGCACGGTCGAAACGGTCCATCAGAAAGAAGGCGTTGATTATACGGTTGTTGACGTTATAGAAACGCTGTCTGTTTCGCTTGAAGAGCTTCAAGACTTTATTACAGTCGGACATTTATCTGTGGAGGATGATCAATGAAACTAATGAAACTAATAGGCCTTGCGCTTCTTGCCTCTTTATATGTCGCTTGCGGCACTACCATAAGCGGCAGAGCGTATCATAACGGGGAAACCGTATCCGGTTCTGTTTCTATAAACGACGTGTTGACGAATGTAGGCAACACCCTCAGCTCCAAAGAGTCGGAGGGAAGCGATAGTTCCTCCACATCATCGGCGAGCGGCGCTTCAACGGCACAAGCTTCTCCGCAGGCAGCCCCGGAAAAAGGCGCTGCGGTAGCGCCGGCTGCCCCTACGACACCGCCCTCTTCAAGTCAGGATGGGTCTGCTGAGATTGATATCCAAGCCATCCTTGACCGGCTCGATCAGGCGGTCAAAGACAAAGAGCCGATGACGACCGTAGACGAATACTACCTAGGACGAGCGGTAGCCGCCAACGTTCTAGCGCAGTACAAAACTTTGGATAACCCTCTTTTGACGGCTTATCTCAACAAGATTTGTGTAACGATAACGGCTAACTCTCCGGTACCGGACATATTTAACGGCTACCATGTTGTTATTCTTGATACTCCTGAGATCAACGCTTTTGCCACACCGGGAGGACACATTTTTATCAGTTATGGGCTTATCAGTGCGGCTCAATCGGAAGATGCGCTTGCGGCAGTTCTTGCCCACGAGATTGCTCATATCCAACTGAAACATGCGGTTCAAATAATCAACGCCAGCACTTGGCAAGCTGAATTATGGCAGATTGCCGATAAAGCCGCAGCAGAAGCGGCCGCAGCAGCCGGAATAACCGATGAGTATGCTGAATTCTCAAAAGCGCTGCACGATGTTTGGCTTGTAATCAGCGAGAACGGTTATTCTCAAGTACAAGAGTTTGAGGCGGACAAGACGGCGCTGGCTTTGCTTGTATTAGCCGGATATTATCCGTCGAGTATGATTGACGTTTTGCAGGTCCTTGAGCAAAATCAGCCGAAGCAGCCCGGAGGTTTTAACAAGACGCATCCAAGTCCGAAAGACCGTATAGCTAACATAAAACTTTCTATTGATCGGTATTCTGTTGTAGAGGATACCCGTGAATTCAGGAAAGAAAGGTTTAGTATTCTTTTTATACAAGAGAATTAGAGGATCAGGAAGCAGCGTGAGTAAAAAGGTCAATAAAAAGATACGGGCTACTCTCATTATCAGTGCGTCGGTCTTTGCAGCGGTAGTACTGTGCTATATGGCCGGCGGTTTTGATTATTCAGAATACAAGTTGTACGATCTGCGTGTAACAACCTTAGCGCCTTATACCAGACCTTCTGATGACATTGTTCTCATTCTGCTCGATCAAGACAGTATTGATTGGGCGCGCCAGCAGCGATCATGGTCATGGCCATGGCCGCGGCAGGCTTACGCCGAGATAGTTGATTATATCAATGAAGGCGGCGCTTCTTCTTTCGCATTCGATGTAATCTTCTCAGAACCATCGCTTTATGATACCGTCTTTGACTCTATACTGAATAATATAGAAGGTATCAACCGTAACGGCGGCGAGCCTGCAACAGAAACACAAAGCCTCCGTTCTAATCCGGTATTTAACGATGATGAAAGTTTTGCCCGTGCCGCATCCGATTTTGGAAAAGTAGTACAGACCGTCTTTTTTAGTACTCAATCCGGCAATACCGCGAAATGGCCTGAGACTTTGAACACGCCGCTTTTTGATACAAGCGGCTGGACACAAGACTTGTCAAAATTTAACGTTTTAACCGGAGAGATTGGCGCACAATTCCCTGTTGATACGATCCGTGATTCTGCCGGCGTCATAGGTAATATTACCGGCAAAGCCGATCCTGACGATGTATTCAGGCGGCACAATCTCTTTGCGGTTTTTGACGGCAAAGCTATACCCGGTTTAGCCGCCGCTTCGCTTCTAGCATCCGGATTAGAGCCGCAGATTAGCTACGATGACAAAAAACAGCTTATAACGTGGGGTGCGTACCAGATTCCGGTCGATAAAAACGGACGGACTCTGCTTCGGTTTCGAGGCAACCTTGAACGCTACATTCCGTACACCGCACAAGAGATACTACAAAGCGCTGAGGCTTATCATGCAGGTAAAGAACCGCTTTTGCCGCCTGAGAATTTTGCCGGGAAGTACATATTCTTTGGTTACTATGCGCCCGGCCTTTTTGATATTTGTACCAATCCTATCTCATCAGTGTATCCGGGTGTTGGTATGCACATTACTATGCTGGACAATCTCTTACAGCAAGATTTTATTCGAGAAGCCCCTCGTAGTGTAGGTATTGTACTTTGTCTTGTGATCACTGTTCTTGTATGCTCTCTTGTGCTTTACTCAGGAAAAATCCCTGTAGCGCTTGGTACTAGCGGCGGTGTATTGGTAGTTATTATAGTCGGGGCTTTTTTTGCCTATCATCAAGCTGGCCTGTGGCTGCCTATGGTTGCTCCTATGGTTGCCACTATTCTTGCCTTCTTTGCTTCAACGCTCTATAACTATGCGACAGAGGGCAGCCAAAAGCGTTTTATTAAATCGGCGTTTAGTCAGTATTTGAACCCGACCGTTATTGATCAGCTTCTTGCCAATCCGGAACGCTTGCAGCTTGGCGGGGAACGCCGGGAAATAAGCATATTTTTTTCTGATATACAGGGCTTTACTACAGTCAGTGAAAAACTTGATCCAACACAGTTGACTGAAATGCTTAACGATTATTTATCAGTTATGACCGACACCATCCTTGACTCAGGCGGTACCATTGATAAATACGAAGGCGATGCTATTATTGCATTTTGGAATGCGCCTTTAAGTTATAAAGATCATGCGGCCCGTGCGCTTTCTGCATCACTTGCCTGCCAGAAACTACTTGCCGAAAGGCAAGAGCTTTTTTATGAACAGTACGGTGTGCGCCTGCTAACACGTATAGGGCTTAATACCGGCTATGCTGTCGTCGGTAATATGGGGTCTAATAAGCGTTTTGATTACACTATGTTAGGCGACTCGGTTAATTTGGCCGCTCGGCTCGAAGGACAGAACAAACAGTTCGGTACATATATTATGTGTACCGAAAATACCTTCATGCAGGCAGGGCAAGCAGGCACGTTCTTTGGGCGTAAACTTGCTGAACTTGCCGTAGTCGGCAAAACCAAGCCGGTTACTGTGTACGAACCGGTTAGTGAAGCGGCTTGGCATGAAAAACAGGAGCTGTTCAAACGTTTTGATAAGGCTCGCTCTTTGTTTTATGCGGCGCAATTTGATCAGGCTTTACCTTTATTTGAAGCTCTAGCAAATGTCGATAAGCCGTCTTTTTACTATGCTCAGCAATGCCGGTATTACAAAGAACATCCTGCTGAATGGAAAGGCTATTGGCAAGCAACTAGTAAGTAAAAGAACATAAAAAAGCCGGCTTAAAAGCCGGCCTGCCAGTGGCATATTGGAATTATAGCGGTTGGGAGGGGAGCCATAGTTCCAATACTTTCTTTTTCGGTAAGCTATGTACAAATCTTTAACGATTTTAGCAAAACTTAATCGACCTGAGTTGCTTGTAAGCAAAAAGTCGTACGCCGTCCCTTAATACAGCACCGAACTTTAGAAGCAGACTGCGCCTGTCGCAGGCGTTAGTGAACGAATCCGTAACAGCACTATGATATAATACAAGTATACCTTGAGGAAAAGAATAACGGATTCCATAATCCATGCCGAAAATAAATTGAGATAATACTATGGCAACACCGGTAAAACGTGTCGAGAGAGATTTTCTGCTCAATGCACTATGTAATGAACGGATTTCTATAACATACTTTCGCAATCGAATTGAATATTCTTTAACAATAGAAAAGGTTGACAAAAGTAATTTGTATTTAGAGGTAAGTAATCCTATCTCAGGATTAGAGCCTAAAAATAAAGTAACTTTTGTCTTTATGTATAAAAATATACGTTTTTCTTTTTCTAGTGTAGTTACTGCGGTTCAAGATGGACATATCACTACGGATATACCGGAGGCTTTGTATAAAAATCTTGACCGGTCATACGCGCGGGTTAATCTGCCGGATGGTATTATAGTTCAATGCCGCTATATTGACGATAGCTACATTCTTCCCTTCCCGGTAATTGGGGAAGGCGAGTCATCGTATTCAGACACGCCGGCACAAAACAGCCCAGCGGTGGACTTTAGTGTTGTCCTCGAGCGTATGGCTTCTTGGGCTGATAGTTATGCCGATGGTCTGAAAATGGTTTCTTTTAAGGAAAAAAACCCTACAAGTATAGAAGAAGTGCTTATTGCTGAATATGGGAAAAGCTTGTTTCTCCCTGAGGTTTTTAAGGGGCTGCCGCAACATGATACCGGTACTAATATAGTAACTGTGGACGATTATATGGCATACCTCAAAACTCATCAGCCTACGTTAAAAGACCCGGATGAGGCTCTCAGGCAGTTTATTACCGATAAACAAAACAATAATATTACCGCTGATATATGGCTGCCTTTGTATTTTTACAAATACATCGTTGGTTGTATCCACTTGTGGAAAAAGAGTACAAGCAATAAATTACCATTCGATGAATCGGTACTTATGACCGCACGCCAATTTGCCTGCGACATAGTTACGACTATGAAAGAAGGCGGTTACTTTCATGGCGGCTACTTAAAAGATAAAATTATCCAAGGCAAGATAGTTAACATTAGCGCATTAGGCTTCTGTTTAGCTTATCCAAGTTCTCCTTTTTCAGTAACTCTCAAAGTTCGAGCGAATATATCGGTGCGGATAAGCGCCGGCAATCGTACTATTAACACTACAGCTCAAATCGTCCGGCAATACCACAATCAAGAAGTATGGTTCTTAGGCTGCCGGTTTATCGATATGATACCGGAAGACACGCGCTTTCTCTACGAATCTATTTATGGCGAGCCGTTTACCGATACCGGTGGGATTTTGTTTTAAGAGCGGTATTACGAGTGCATCTTGAATGCCAAACGGGAGTGGAAGAGTTTTTCAATACCACGCCTGATCCAAACTACTCCAACGGCAACAATAAAACGGGGAAGGGCAACCCAGAGATAGGGAACACCAATACTAACAAAAAGCAAGGTATCTTCAATTTGAGAATGGTTCATTACTGCATGATAGTTAAAAATAGCTGCTTCTTTGCGGCTTATAGCGCCGGAATTGACTTCTTCAATTAAAACACCAGAGCCATAAGCAAGACCTACTAATTCAATAACTATCCATAGATAAGCGCACTTTTCCGGTAAGCCAATGATCCGCATAAGTGGAGAGGTGATTTGACCGAGGAAACGCATAATACCAAATTCATCAAGGAGCTTTTGTAGAAATATGATAGCAAAAATTATAAGCACTATTTTTACAATGAGTTTGGCTGTGTCAATGAGCCACTCAAAGAGCTGCTCAGGTAGTGCCGCCCAATTAAAACCTAATGACCCGCTTACCGTGTCTGTAAGATTTATATCTACCGGGACCGCAATGATCAGATGTAAAAGCCAGCCGGCAACAAAAGCACAGACGAGCCTTAGCACAATAATTTCTATGAGAGAAGAGCCGGTTTTTTGAGCAACAATACATTCAACAAAAAAATTGTGGGCAATGCAGCACATAGTCGCCAGAATAATAACTGTGCCGCCCGATAAATGCAGTGTATTGATAACGGCGATGGCTGAATAAATGTTGAGGAAAATTGCAGAAATAAAGACCAACGCAGCCTCGCCGGGAAGCCCAAGAATACGCATCAGCGGCCGCATAACGACCGAAACATAAAAAAGGATACCGGATGCGTCCAGCACTAACACCACTAAAGAAATCGGTATCATAATACCGATCAAAAATCGGATTGTGAGCCACGCCGGTTTTCCTGTCTTTATACCGGCGCTTTTCAATTTTTCAATACTATTCACAATAATCCTTTGGAGCCGCAAGGCGTAGTCTTATTTTACTCTTTTTGCACGGAAGCAAAGCCCGCCTGAATTGCCTCAACATTAGCCGCTATGAATTTATGTTTGTCCTGAGGGAAAAAATCTCTCAAGATCGCCTCAATAGCAGTTAAAGCAAGCGCGCCTGTGAGCTTTGCCATAGCACCGAGGGCAACCATATTGGCAAAACGTATGTTTCCTATCTTTTCTGCGATAGCCTGTGCGTCGACTCCGACAACTCGAATATCGTTTCGTTTAGGAGACTCTTTTACGAGGGTAACGTTGACAAGTAGGAGGCCTTGAGGCTTGAGAATAGATTCGCATAAAGGTAATGAGTCGATATTCATCACTAAAGCTGAATCCGGTGTCGTTACAAGAGGGCTTGCGATCTCTTCATCAGACACGACGACCCCGGCACGAGCTATGCCGCCGCGCTTTTCAGCGCCGTAAAACGGAAAGAAGGTAACGTTCTTCCCTTCTTTCATAGCACAGTACACCCAAATTTGCCCGAGAGAAATGATACCTTGGCCGCCGAAACCGGCGAAAAGACATTTTTCGGTCATAATGATGCTGCCTCCATAGTATTCTTAATTTCGCCGAGTGGAAAAACTGCCAACATATTCTGTTCCAGCCATTCTACCGACTGTACCGGTTCCATACCCCAGTTGGTTGGACATTGCGATAATACTTCAACCATAGTAAAGCCGATTCCTCGCATCTGAGCTTCAAACGCTTTCTTTATAAATGCTTTGGTCTTGCGTACATTGGCGGCGTTGTTGACGGCGCCACGTGCTAAATACCGGCTGCCTTCCAACTGAGCCAGCAGCTCCGCTACCCGGATAGGATAGCCCATACCCACCTCCGGATCGCGCCCAAAAGGGGCTGTCGTAGCTTTTTGGCCTATGAGGGTTGTCGGCGCCATTTGTCCGCCGGTCATGCCGTAAATTGCATTATTAACAAAAATCGTGGTGAATTTCTCTCCGCGATTGGCTGCATGTATCATTTCAGCCGTACCGATAGCCGCCATATCACCATCCCCTTGGTAGCAGATCACCAGATGATCCGTAAGCGCCCGTTTAATGCCGGTTGCCGCAGCAGGCGTGCGTCCATGCGCCGGCTGCACCGAATCGAAATTAAAATACAGGTCCGCCCATATTGCGCAACCGACCGGATTGGTAATAATTGCCTTCTCCCGTATCCCCATTTCATCAATAAGCTCCGTTATTATCCGGTGTATGACACCGTGTCCGCACCCTGCGCAATACTTTGTCTGCACTTGACATAAGCTTTCAGGATGCCCATAGCGTTTTTGCATAGTTACTCCTCTTTAATAACTGAATAATGTTAAAAAAGAATGTCAAAATTAAGGACTTGTGTCAAGAAAGGCAGGCGCAGGCTGTTTCAGAGCTTCGGCATTGTATCAAAGAACGGCGCACGACTCTTCGACTCTTCGTCTGACAGGCGCGGCCTGTTTCTAAGTTTCGCTGTTGAATAATCAGGGTGAAGTTTAGGGTAGGGTGTATTTGCGTTCTTATACCTACCTCGGCAGAGACGAGGTCAGTCCTCAAGCCCTTCCCTGTGATATGCCTCGTCCCCGCCCACGTGTCAGGCAGACACTCGCCCACGTGTCAGGCAGACACCTGCTCACGTGTTAGGCAGACACCTGCCTAAAGGGTCAGACCTCTCCCGCTTCTTTCAGGCAAAAAGCCGTACGCCGTTCCCGATACAACAACCTTTGAAACAGGCTGGCCTGAGACCTAGACCTGAAGGGTCAGACCTCTCCCGCTTCTTTTAGGCAAAAAGCCGTACCTCCGCTCCTGATACAACAACCTTTGAAACAGGCTGGCCTGAGACCTAGACCTGAAGGGGTCAGACCTCCGACCTGAAGGGTCAGACCTCCGACCTGAAGGGTCAGACCTCCGACTTGAAGGGTCAGACCTCTCCCGCTTCTTTCAGGCAAAAAGCCGTACCTCCGCTCCCGATACAACAACCTTTGAAACAGGCTGGCCTGAGACCTCCAACCTGAGGGGTCAGACCTCCGACCTGAGGGGTCAGACCTCCGACCCGAAGGGTGAAGAGTCAGGCTGAAGTTTAGAACGGGATATACTTGCGTCTTTATCCCTGCCTGTGATATGCCCGTATCACTATCGATGATATGCCCGTATCACTATCGATGATACGCCCATATCACTATCGATGATATGCCCGTATCACTATCGGGAGTAGGGACAGACCTCTGACTGCTTCCGTCAGACAAAGAGTCGTAGTCGCCCTTGATACCAATACCGAAAGTTTAGAACAGGCTGTGCCTGCAAAAAGCCGTACGCCTCTCCCGATACAACAACCTTTGAAACAGCCTGCGGCTGAGACCTCTAGGTCTGGACAAGAGCCGTCTTACCAAAAAAGCGTGCTTTCTCTAGACAATAAGCATTTTTGCTATCTTAAGCTAATCTTCAGGCTTTTTATAGACGAAGAGTCGTACGTTGCTTAATAACAAGACCGAAGTTTGGTTGTGCCTGTGTGAGGT
>JAITAM010000191.1 GCA_031284085.1 Spirochaetaceae bacterium | reverse complement strand
CTGCTGCTTTTGTTAGCGCAGCAGAAGCGTCTCTGTTATCGCAGAAGTCTGGTATTCTGCATCTTCCGCCCACAAAGCGACACTCCGCGTGCCTGAAGGTAGTTTAAGGTTCGATACGGTATCTTCAAAATTCGTTACCGTTATCGACGGCAAAGCGTTCCCTGATTCATCATAACAGAGCAGAAAATGTTCAGGATACGCCGACTCAATCGTGTAACGCCCTTGGCTGATAGACAAAGAAGGAAAGGCAAAACGCGGCTCAGCCGGAATATCCAGAGTAAAGTTACGTTCGCTCTTTTTGCCGGCTCTGTTCACCAAGACCGCCCGATACTGCCCTCGCGGCAGCGGCTCATTGTCCGGCATAACGATGGCGTGGCTGCCTATCCATACCGTCTCCTCTTCGCCTTCGCTAAAACGCACCCAATCACCAGACGTAAAAAGCCAGCGCAAGCTTTCACGGTCATGGTAGAGGTAAAGCTCAGACAGATTTTCAACGCCGTCATCATCTTCAGCTATGATAAAAAAAGAGAGCCGCTCCTCAGGCAGACCGGAAGAATTCTGATAATACCGCAGATGCATAGCACCAAAGGGAATACGCGGGTCAGTCTCTGAGCAAGCGGCTAGGAGCAGCACAGATGCTATGAGTGTGATATGAGGAATGCTTAGAGAGTTTTTCATTGCTTTCAGCTTGGTTTTTCAACGGGGTTCGCTGCCTAAATGGCAGGTTTTCCAGTAGTGGACAAAACCCCTTTGCATGAAGAGGTTTTGGTAACTATTTTCCCAATGCTATGAGCCGGTTATGTGCTAAATTAACCCATACCGATTCGCCAGAATAGTTGTCGACAAGGTTTTGGTAGGCTTGTATCGCGGCGTCTGTATTGTTGCGCGCTTCATTCAACCGCCCTAAGGCAAAGCCGGCACGAGCCGCAGCGGGAAATGAGCTTGAATACGAAAGGCTTTGTGTGTATAAGTCTATGGCTCGATCCGCGTTACTTTGTTCTTCAGCCGCCACCGCCGCATTGTATAAAGCAATCGGCGTAAAATAGCTCTTGGCGCCGGCAGCTTGTGCAGATGCTATCCATGCAGACTCGGCATCAGCCCAGCTCTTCCGGTCGGTATGAATATTTGCAATAATGCTGTAGGCACGCGCCCCTACATAACCGGAATGACTTTTAACAAAAATAGTAATCTCGTTTACCAGAGCATTTACATCGGCTTCTTTTTCAGGATCGGTAATATCAAAACGGAGTTCTTCATAGCGAGTGGTATACGCATCAAGCGTAACAAATGCTTTGTTGGTCAACGCATTATGAATAATCACACCAGTAACAACGCCGATCAACGCAACAACAAGTGTTATAATACCGATAAAGAATAGTTTTCGTTTCTTTTGCAGAAAGTCGGTTAATTTTTCTCTAAAGCTCAATTTTTCTTCTGTTTGCATAAGAGTACCCTTAATTATTAGTTTCTAATTCTTTAATCAGCCGCGACAAATACGTACGCTGTATGTTCATAACCCGCGCCGATTCGGTCTGATTTCCATTGTTTTCTTCCAATACTTTTTGAATATACTGTTTTTTGAAGTTGTGTATCGCTTGTTTAAGGTCCCGGTTTTTATCCGGTTCGGCACTTGTTTTAAGCAACAGGTCTTCAGGCTGTATCCACTTGCTTTTCGCCATAACACAGGCTCGTTCAACACAGTTTTCCAACTCACGAATGTTTCCCGGCCATGAATACGACAAGAGAGCTGCACGAGTGGCGGTAGAAAACCCTTCAAAATATTTTTTCATTTCCCGCATACATTTCTTGAGGAAAAAATCAGCCAGCTCAGCTATATCTTCCTTTCGTTCTCTCAAAGGAGGGATGTTTAGGAGCAAGACATTCAGCCGGTAGTAAAGATCCTCACGAAATTGCCCTTCGGCTACCTGAGCTTCAATATCTTTATTAGTCGCCGCCAGTATCCGCACATCAACTGTGGTAGATATATCGGATCCGAGCTTTTCAAAAGTACGCTCCTGAATAACCCGCAGTAGCTTGGCCTGCAATCTGAGAGGCATATCGCCAATCTCATCAAGAAAAATGGTTCCACCATCCGCTATTTCAAAACGCCCACGCCGGTTATTGATCGCTCCGGTAAACGCTCCTTTTATATGCCCAAACAGCTCGCTTTCAAGCAGATTTTCAGGCAGAGCGGCACAGTTCACCCGTATAAACGGCGCATTATTGCGGTTGCTGCGCAAATGTATCTGCTCGGCAAACAGCTCTTTACCAACGCCGCTTTCACCAAGAATGAGTACCGAAGAATTGGTCTTGGCAAGCCGGTCAACGATCTCCAGCTTTTCAAGAATAACAGGACTTTTAGCTATCATAATGTGATAGCCGGAATCAATCTGATCCTGCATGATACTGATTTTATTCCGCGCTTGCTCTATGTTTTTTGTATGCAGCAATGCTAAAGCAGCCTGATTAGCAAATATTTCGAGCCATTCAAGATCATCTTGAACAAACAAAGCTCCATTCTTTTTGTTGATAAGCTCAATGACCCCTATACATTCATCTTTTACACGCATTGGTACAGCCAGCATGGTCCGTGATTGATAGTTTATTTTTTGAGAGATGATTCTAAAATGTCTTGGATCATGTTCTACATCGTTGATAATGAGAGATTTATTGTGCTGCACAACCCATCCTGCTATTCCTTGACCGGCATCCACCGTAAAGTGCTGCACCTCGGCGCCTTTTGAACCGAGGGCAACTTCAAAATAGAGCTTCTTGTCTGCTTTATCCAGTAAAAGCAAACTTGCCGCCTCTCCTCCGCATAATCGTGATGCAGATTCAAGAATACCGGTCAATAACGCATGAAGATCTTGATAATCAGAATTAAGTGCTGTGTTAATTTCAATAAGCGTATTAAATTTCTGAAGATCAATAGTCGACAACATGATATGCTCTATAACAAGGCAAGCTTCAATGTTTGAACAGATCCCCAAGGGTATACGTTGAACCATCAGACTCTTCACTTGCCATGTATCGAGAGATTTCATCCCGCTGTACTTTTTTCTGATAATCACGAACAGAAAAAGCTACTTTTTGTTTATCCGGTTGCGATTCAAGGACCACTGCATGTACTTTATCGCCGGCGTGGTAACGCTTGAGCGCCTCGTCCGGATTTTCTTCACGGTTTTCAACAAGATTGCTTTTGTGGACCAGCCCTTCGATACCGCCCGGAACCCGCACAAAAATACCAAAATCGGTTACCGATGAAACTTCACCTTCAACAAGACTACCCGGTTTGTAAGTATGCGCAAAATTATACCATGGGTCTTCGGATAATTGCTTAATTCCAAGTCGTATGCTCCTTGTATCCCGGTCAACCGCAATTACTATAAAATCGACTTCCTGCCCTACATGCAGATCGTTTTCAGGATGCTTTATCTTTCTGGTCCATGAAATATCTTCAGCGTGAAGGAAACCGTCTATCCCTTCTTCCAGTTGGATAAAGGCTCCGGTATTGGTAAGCTTTACTACCTTCCGTCTTAGCCGCGTTCCTACCGGATACCGCTCATCAATATTACTCCAAGGATTGACCGTAACTTGCTTTAAGCCTAATGAAACCCGCCCTGCTTGCAAATCATAACCGAGAATCATACATTCAACTCGATCCCCTATGCTTACCACATCAGAGGGTTTTTGGATCTTTCTGATCCATGAAAATTCTGAAATATGCGCAAGCCCTTCAATTCCTTCTTCCAGCTCGATAAATGCTCCAAAGTCGGTCAACTTGGTTACCGTGCCGGTTACAACGTCGTTGACGTGGTACTTGTCTTCAAAATGCACCCACGGATCATCGGTAAAATGCTTTATAGAAAGGTTAATACGCTTGCCTTCCGGATCGATCCTAATAACTTTGAGCTTGATTTCTTGCCCTTTGTGTACAAAATCCTTCGGACGAGTTACATGTCCCCAGCTCATATCATTGATATGGAGCAGTCCATCAAAACCGCCCAAGTCAACAAAGGCGCCGAACGATGTAAAGCTTTTGACTATACCGACTATATCGGTACCAACCGGCGTATTTTCAAAAAAATCGTTCCGTTTGCGCTCGATCTCTTCTTCAAGCCATTTACGGCGATTCACAACTATATTGATCTTACCTTCAGAGTAGATACGCTCAAGATAAACAGACGATTTCACTCCAAGCAGTCTTTCAAACTTCTCCACTCGCTGAACATCTGATTGACTAACCGGAAGGAACGCAGTTACATCCTGACTTAAACGGAAGTCATAGCCGCCCTTTACCAGCTTTTCAATGACCCCTTCAACCGGGCTATGGTTTTCATAGGCTTGCTTGATTCTTTTCCAAAAAAGTTTGGCATCAGCTTTTTGTTTGGAAACAATGACTTCTCCATGCCGGCCTTCTTTAGAAATCAGAATTACGGAAACCTTATCCCCGATTTTAGGAGTGCCTGTGAATTCGGCTATAGGAATCTTCCCTTCCGACTTGAGATTTACGTCTACAAAGATATGATCAGACGTTATCTGAATAACTTCGCCCTCAACGAGCTGCCCCTCTTCTGCTACATCAAGAGATTTTAGATACTCTTCCTGTAATTGTGTCTGGATACTGTCCGAGGAGCCCTTTGACTTATCCATTGCCACTTCCACCTCTGCCATAAATTGGTCCTTTTTGTTGAATTTTATCTACTAATGTGTCATAAACTTCTTGTATGGTCAAGAGTGATGTATCAAGAATACAAACACCCGGTACAATTTTTAGGCTTCCTTCGACATTTTTTTGATCGAAAGAATCCCGCCCCGCTATGGAACGCCTGATTTCTTCTAAGCTTTCATTGGATATTCCCTGTTCAAACCGCCGCAGCGCCCTTGCCTCAAGAGAGGCGTCAAGATAAAAGCGGTATTCGGCATCGGGAAAAAGAACGGTAGTCATATCACGCCCCTCTACTACTACATTGGTATTCTGCGCTATAGCACGGATAAGGTCGTTAATCCGCTGCCTGACCTGCACAATCGACGAAAGTATTGAGACATGCCGGTCTATTTCGTCGGTATGCAAGAGGTCGGTTACGTTTTCCCCGTCAAGATAAAGCGCATTTCCTTGATAATCAAGGCGCACCATCTTTACATGAGCACGCACCCCTTCGCTGTCCGTTACAGGGATCTGTTTTCGGATACACGAAAGAGTAAAGGCACGATACATATTACCGGAATTGATATAGGTAAAATTGAATTTTTCTGCAAGCATTTTTGATACGGTACTTTTTCCGGACCCCGCAGGCCCGTCTATGGCTATGACCATGTGTCCATCCTACCATAGGAAGCGGATTTTGTAAATCCGCTTGTTTCGTTTATTTTGTTTCGATCCACGCATCCGCACGGGGTCTGCGCGGCTAAAAATCCTTCAAGAGATAATTACTTCCACAATATCACCCCACGGGCCTTTCTCCCCTTCCCGCTGGATTTCCCATCTGCCGCACATAAAGACCTTTTCTCCCCGCTCGTGTTCCTGAAACTCAAGCACAAGGGGCGGGCTTGTGTCAAAGGCCGAATTGACCAGGTCGGCAATATCCTTAGGCGCTTCTTTCAGCTTCGCCCACTTGACCTCAATGCCTTTTACGTGGGCGGGTTTGCCGCGGCGGGCAGATTTCTCATCTTTATAGTAAACTTTGATAACCCGTCTTGTTGCGATATTGGGCAGGAGCTGCGGAGCGGTTTCTGGTTTTTGAATAGGGCTGCGGCTTTCTTTGTAAATAGGCAGGCCCATAGCAGTTCGGTCGCCATCAGAGACCACAGGATTATACAAAAGGTACGCCTTGTTGTAGACGCGCAGTTCTTTTTCGAGGTTTTTGCGAGCCTCGTTTTTCTTTTGAGTATCCACTTTGCCCTTGTTGGGGTTTTGGCACGTTGTATAAGCGGCTTCAAAAGCTGTAACGAGCGGGACTAAGGTTGTTTCGGGACTTGGAATATTCCATTTCGAGAAATTTTGTAGGATGTATGCCAACAAAAACTTGACCCATTCATAAAAAGAGGGATCTGCAGAGGGAATATAATCCGAACTTGGCATAAAAGCACCTTCCTTTGGTAAAAAATTAGGCTTTTCCTCTACGGGACAGTCGTTACCGTTACAAGATAGCGTATGAACGGGATGCTGTCAACAGGCCAGCCTGTTTCAAAGCAGCCGCAGGCTGTTTCTAAGATTGTTGTATCGGGAACAGAGTACGGCTTTTAGCAAGCTAGGTCTGACCCCTCCGGAGGGACAGACCCATGCAGCTCAGCTTCTAAAGTCTAAGCCTAGCGTGAAAGTTATCCCAGAACTCCTTTGTTACCTCAGACACTATCAGAGTTATTCCATGAGAGCGATGATATGCTCCTCCGTATTCCCAGTCCTCCGCTTTCGCTACCAACCCCGCTTTTACAGGGTTCTGCTCTATATACTCAAAGACTGCCCAGAAATCTTTCTCATCCTTAATCTCTCTACTCCAGAACCTGTCTCCCCAGAAGTGTCCTGTTGTGTT
>JAITAM010000195.1 GCA_031284085.1 Spirochaetaceae bacterium | reverse complement strand
TTCTTAAAGCCTCAACCACGCTGCGATGCAGAGGCGGAGAGGGGTTTGACGAAGCTTGCAAGGCAGCCGAGATTATTGCAGAAAAAGAAGGGCTTTATGCCCATGCACAAAGTGTACGTTTGCGCCGCGGGCAGCCCAGCTTGCTATCGACCTGAGCTGCCTATAGACAAAAGCCATAGGTCCGCTCCCGATACAATACTGATACTTTGAAACAGGCTGCGCCTGTCCAATCCTATGGCCTCAGTCTCTCTAATCTCACTTGTCCTGTTGCTTGCAGACGAGAAGCCGTACTCCGCTCTCAGTCCTCTCTATGCCATACTCCCATCTATAAACTCGACTCCGCTTCAGTGGTACTACAGGATTAAGCCCCAACTCTCCTGCTATAGCCCTTGTCCGGTTGTCTTCAGACGTCCTATCCATCAATAAATTGACCGTATGCTCCTGCTTCCGATACTCTCCAGTAACAATCGCCCTCTCTACCGCATCCGGAAGGTTTCCACCGGAGAATCTGAAGGCAGCCATCTCTCTCCCCTACGGCTACTGCGTGTATCTTAGCGTTTCATCCTCTCCGACTCTTCCCTATCGCCTGTAGGCCGTCTTTTTCAGCTCTATAAGCGTGAGGATCTGTTTTGACCATGGTTGAGAATCAAGACCAAAGCCTTAAATACCCGCTGCAGCATACCTTTTTCTGCTCAGCGATTAATAGATAAACTCCGCTACTTACAATCATCATTATCACACCGGTAGATGAGAGCATTAAGTAAGATAAGCAGGTTGTCTATTCTGACATTTCCTCGATGTTTAGGGAGCAATGGTGCTATAGAAAGGTGTATATTGGATGGTAACTATAAGTGTTATGAGCGCTTTTCAGCAGAGGTATTAACGGTAACGAAGATGAGTGTGCGATTAGTGAAAAACAGAGCAGATGCACGAAATTGTTCTTGCCCTGACAATAAATGTTTAGTTTTTGGAGAGGCTGTCTCTGATCCAATAATTTCAGAACATAATCAAACGCTCTATAAAAACTTTTCTTTCTCCTATGATATTCCCTTCTTTAATCATAGGCTTAGCTTTCTGTCCTTTTGGGTGCCTTCTTGCGCTGTTTTTATTATTAGCGTTATAGCTGTTGTGCCTTATGGGTTTTTATCCCTTTATTCTGTCATTTGTTCTGTCCACTCAGCAGCCGATAATAAATCTATAACAATATCTTGACAACACTACTTGTTTTGTTTATTCTTGAAGCAAGTTTAAGTATGGAGCGTAGCTGACTAAACTGTTTGTAAAGATGGAGCTGTTGTAGTAACAAATGACTATGGCAAGTTTTGTCAATGTAAGAGAAAGTTCATTACACAGACTGTAGTCCACGGAGCAGAGGCTCTGATTCACAGTAAAAGTAAGGCAACCCGGAAAGACGGGTATTCTTTTCAAAGGAGGTCGGGCTAAATCCCGACGGCGTTGTTAATAAATGTCTATAAGCTTTGCCGTAGATTTAGACGCCGTTTTTTTATGATAGTAAAAACCGATATACCGGGTATGGAAAATAAACCACCGGAGGGGCTAAAGCCTGATGGTGGAGCATACCGGGTTCTTGTTGTTGATGATTCCATGTTTGTTGCTAAACAGCTTGGTCAAATTTTTACTTCGGAAGGGTTTGAAGTTGTCGGTACAGCGGCTGATGGCGCTCAGGGTCTTGAGCGGTACAAAGAGATGTATCCCAATATTGATCTGGTAACTATGGATATCACTATGCCTGTTATGGATGGTATAACCGCTTTAGAAAAAATACTGGAATTTGATAAAAATGCTATGGTGATTATGGTTAGCGCATTGGGGAAAGAAGATGTCGTTAAACGTTCACTTTTAACGGGTGCAAAAAGTTATATAGTTAAACCACTGGACAGAAAGAAAGTTTTGGATCGGGTTGTTTCAATTTTAAAACGTTAATACTAATCCAATTTTTTCTCAAAAATGCTGTGGTTTTGTCTTGAAATCATAATGTGTTTATTATTGTGTAGTAATTTGCCGGTATGCAAGACGAGAGTTGTATTCTTTTCCATAATTCTCTCCTTCCTTAATTATAATTTAAGGAATTTTATAGAATCAGATGAGGAAAGGATTTTTCTTCTTTAGGGAAGAAAAGAATATGAAAAACATCCGCAAATAAATACAGTAATGGTATCTTTTTCAATGTATGAAAAGATACTGAAGTAAGAGAAAATGTCTTTCCTGTTGGAGTTTGTTACTTTTGCAAAAAATAGAAATGAGTCATAGTATTAGTAAGCATGAGCATCATGTTACTGAACCGAAGATGGATGTGAATTGAAGTATTAGGTGTAAGAATTGGGTAGTATTTGTTTATTTAATGGTGCGGTTATGACCGGTTTTGCGGTAATGGAAAAGTGCGCCGTAATGATTGAAGATGGTGTGATAGTTGATGTATTTTCACACCGCCGTTTTGAACAGCGTCATTTTGGTCCCGATACCCAGCTCATTGATGTAGAGGGTACTTTTATTGCGCCCGGTTTTATTGATACGCATATACACGGTTTTGGAGGTTTTGGTACAGAAGATGTATCGGTTGAATCAGTGTTGGAAATGTCCAAATTGCTTGGTCAATATGGAGTAACAGCTTTTAATCCAACATTGTATCCCTCCGAATCGAATGTTATGCTTGAGGCAGTGTCCCGGTTATCCGGTGCCTTTGGTAAAGAAACCGGTGCGCGAATCATGGGGATGCATCTTGAAGGACCTTTCATTTCACCGGAGCGACTTGGAGTGCAAAAGCCAGAAACGATAAAGCCGGTTGATATCCAATTTATGGATCAACTTTGGCAAGCATCCTGTGGACATATTGTTAATATGACTGTGGCACCGGAACTCAAAGGTATGCGAGAGATGGCCTTGTATTGTATCAAAAAAGGTATTATCCTCCAAGCCGGTCATACTAATGCACAGTACGAAAATATGGTTGAAGGAATGCAAGCCGGTATTCTCCATTCAACACACCTTTTTAATGCTATGAGTAGAATGGATCACCGGAATCCGGGGGCAGTTGGAGCTATACTTATTCATCCGGAAATATCATGTGAAATCATTGCTGATGGCCGACATGTACACCCAGACCTCTTCCGGTTTCTACAACGGGATAAGCCGCTTGATAAAATAGTGCTTGTTACTGACGGATTAAAACCCACAGAGCAACGAGAAGGGCCATTCCTAGCGAATGGTGAAGAAGTAATTTTCCATGATGGAGTTTTCCATCGGAAAGTAGATGACGTTATCGCTGGATCGGCTTTGACCATGATTGGCGGAGTAAAAAATTTAGTTTCGTTTGGTTTTAGTCTCGAAGCTGCTGTTAAAACTGCCACAATCAACCCAGCTCAGGTAATGCGCTATACTCGTAAAGGTGCCATTGTTCCCGGCTATGATGCTGATGTCATTGTGTTTGATAAACAATTTAATATTTTATTGGTCATTATAAACGGGATAATCAAAAAAAATATTCTATAAAATAGAAAATCGGTGGAGAGACAGTTTCATCTTGTAAGATGAAAATATAGGTACAAATTTTATGAAAAAAAGGTTCAGAACGAATAAATAATTAAAAATGAAAAAGTACTAATTTATTATTATTGTAGGGAGTTATTATGACTGTATATGAAAGCCGTCGGCAAAAATTGTATGATTGGATGGCGCAAGAGAATATTGCTCTGGCGATGTTTGAAGATACTGAAGCAAGACGAGATCCTACTGTGCGTTGGCTCTGTGGTATGCCGGCGGATGCATTGCTTTTTTTATCAGTTGACCGGCATTCGATATTGATACCATGGGATGCCAATATGGCGGCTCGCATGGGGCAGGCAGATATTCTTATTCCCTACAATGATTTTGATCGTCAGGCGGAAAAAGCTATCCGTGGAGCATTGGACTGCCTTAAAATTCCGCTGTCTTCCAAACTGGAAATTCCGACGGTAACTCCTTACCCTTTATTTTTGCGTTATGTAGAATTATTCTCTGATTTTGATGTGATATGTCGTAAAAATGGCATACATCAAGAAGTAGTGAATCTTCGATCTGTGAAAGATAAAGAAGAAATCACCCGTTACCGAAAAATCGCTACTCTGACGAATGAAATTATCAATTTACTTGAAGAAGAGGTTCGTACCGGTATTTTAAGTACCGAGCTTGATGTAGCATTATTCATTGAAGCTGAAAGCCGGAAACGTGGATGTGAAGGACTAGGCTTTGAGACATTGGCGGCCGGGCCGGCTCGTAGTTTTGGTATTCACGCGTTCCCGCCGTACACATCCGGTGCCTTTGCCTGTGAAGGGTTGTCAATACTTGATTTCGGTTTGCGCTACGAAGGTTATACAAGTGATGTAACTATGACCTTTGCAAGAGGCACACTATCAAAAACTCAAGAAAGTATGCTTATTCTGGTGCAGCAGGCACACGATCTTGCTATTGATATGGTGGCAAGCGGTGAACATTGCCGGTCCATAGGGCTTGCGGTAGATGCTTTTTTTCTTAAATCTAAGAAAGTTATGCCGCACAATCTAGGTCATGGTATTGGCCTTGAAGCACATGAAGCGCCGTCTTTACGCAGCTCTGATGATAATGACTGGGTGTTAAAACCGGGCATGATTTTCACGATAGAACCCGGCTTATATGATGATCAAGCCGGAGGTTGCCGGCTTGAAGACGATATTTTACTTACCGAAGCCGGTGTAGAAGTGTTGACTAAGTCACGTATCGTCTTGTTATAGATTATAAAGGCTCTATCGCCACAAAAGAGATATTATGATAAAAAGTTGTATTATTCCCCCACCCCACCTCCCTATAAATCGGGGAGCCGATAGCTTATCGGCGAGAGGCTTTGATGAACCTAATAAACTGTCGGTCGCATTTACTTTTAGCGCACTCCAGCTTAATCACCATTGTTTGACTATATAGACCTATTTTTTCCTGTGAATGGGTTGTTACCCTTCGTAAATAAGGCGTTGACCTTCAGAAATGACTTGTTTCTAACCATGAATACTCCATTCCCGCAACGCCGAGAACTGCTGAAACAAACTGGCCTGCCTGTAAACAAAAAGCCGTAAACCACTTTGACTTATAGCGCCAAAAATTTAGAACAGGCCGGCCTGTTTCTGAATATGAATGAGGCGTTGCCCTCCATCAATTAGAAGATTCTGATGAGACATAATAAACCGTCTTTTATGTTTTTGTTTGCTGCAATTTGTTTGGGTAGTATCTTGATAACTACCTTCAGCCTGTTCTTTTTGTCTATCGTAAACTATAAGGCTGTCAGCTATAAACATCTTGAAACAAATACCACCAAACAAGTCGCCCGCATATAGGCTCGAGTGATTGACCGAAGGTGGTGGTCGAACCTTATATCCTGCGGCCATCGCCTCTTCATCTTTTATGGCGGCGGAACCTGTGGATACCCAAGCACTTTAGTCCCTTTTCAAGCGTTTTATGGATGCCCAGTCTGATTTCTGGCATATCTATGCTACGAATAACCCCGCTGTGGTCTATGGCAATGGCCGGATGCCTAATGATTCATGGGACAACACGACCCGAAACTGGTTTGTCGGGGTTAAACAAAATCCCAGAAAGGCAGCCTATGCAGAGTCTTATATCGCCGAGAACAACGGCCAGCTCACCAGCGCAACGGATAACCGGGATTATGGCGGCGCAGAGCCGTATAGAAAAAGCTTACGCCCAAACCAACGACTTAATTCTGAAGAGTAACGAGATGGTCAATAAAATCAAGAGTGTTATAGAGGAATATATAAAAGTGGAAGCGGATATATCAAGGCAGATGTCGGCGGAACTGTCGGAGATGAGCAGGGAGAACGGGAAAGGTTTGGATAGGGCAATTCAGCGCTTTACGGCGAAGGATGAATCAGAAAAGCCGCTGGTGAACCTCGTGCGCCGTTGATATAAGTGAAAACGGAAACGAGTGAGCAAGAATGTATCGGCAGGAGTATGACATAAAGTTTGACAGATCTGAACTTGAGAAGATATACTATCTTTATATTTTGAACTTTAAGCAGTTTTAGAAAAGGACGCTCTCTAAAAGAGAGTTTTTTTTTGCCCTTTAGCGAACCTGTTTAGCCGCCCTTTTTTATCAAAGAGGACGGCTGCATAAACTTTTCAGGAGATTTTAATGAAACATAATAAACCGTCTTTTATGTTTTTGTTTACCGCAGTTTGTTTGGGTAGTATCTTGATAACTACCTTCAGCCTGTTCTTTTTGTCTATCGTAAATTATAGAGCTGTCAGCTATAAACATCTTGAAACAAACATTACCGAACAAGTCGCCCGCATGCAAGCTCGAGTGATTGACCGATTCAGGGAGTGGTCGAACCTTATATCCTATGCGGCCATCGCCTCCTCACCTTTTATGGCGGCGGAACCTGTGGATACCCAAGCACTCCAGTCCCTTTTTAAGCGCTTTATGGATGCCCAACCTGATTTCTGGCATATTTATGCTACGAATAACCTCGTCTGGAATAAACCGGGAGGCTATGTGGTCTATGGCAATGGCCGGATGCCTAATGATTCATGGGACAACACGACCCGAAACTGGTTTGTCGGGGCTAAACAAAATCCCAGAAAGGTAGCCTATACAGAGCCTTATATCGCCGAGAACAACGACCGGCTCACCAGCGCAACGGATAACCGGGATTATGGCGGCGCCGAGCTGTATAGAAAAGGCGTATGCTCAAACCAACGACTTAATTCTGAAGAGTAATAAGATGGTCAATAAAATCAAGAGTGTTATAGCGGAACGATCGGTGCATTCTGAGCAGGTGTTGAAGAATCTCAAGAAAATAGAAGCCATAACCAGACAGATGAAGACCGAGACGGAATATATAAAAATGGAAGCGAAGCGGAACCTGTGGATACCCAAGCACTTTAGTCCCTTTTTAAGCGCTTTATGGATGCCCAGCTTGATTTCTGGCATATCTATGCTACAAATAACCTCGCTGTGGTCTATGGCAATGGCCGGATGCCTAATGATTCATGGGACAACACGACCCGAAACTGGTTTGTCGGGGTTAAACAAAATCCCAGAAAGGCAGCCTATACAGAGTCTTATATCGCCGAGAACAACGACCGGCTCACCAGCGCAACGGATAACCGGGATTATGGCGGCGCCGAGCCGTATAGAAAAAGCTTACGCTCAAACCAACGACTTAATTCTGAAGAGTAACGAGATGGTCAATAAAATCAAGAGTGTTATAGCGGAACGATCGGTGCATTCTGAGCAGGTGTTGAAGAATCTCAAGAAAATAGAAGCCATAACCGGACAGATGAAGACCGAGACGGAATATATAAAAGTGGAAGCGAAGCGGAACCTGTGGATACCCAAGCACTT